>JBJEPR010000192.1:0-9963 GCA_051881335.1 Candidatus Fimenecus sp.
CAGAATATGGATTTTGATGCAGTTTGCCTTTCCGTCGGTCAGCATAAATGCGACATTGCAATGGCGGGTCTTACCGTAAACGAAGCAAGAAAAGAGTATGTGAATTTCTCTGATGCGTATTACACCGCTTCACAGCGTTTGATTGTGAAAGGGGATAATACCCAGTTCGACGCTTGCGAGACGGTTGCGGATGTGGAAGCTATCTTGAACACATTGGACAGCACCACCAAAATCGGCGTACAGAACGGCACGACCGGTCAGTTCTATGTTGAAGGCGATGAAGACTGGGGCTTTGACGGTCTGCCTGTGACCTGTGTCGGCTACAAAAACGGCTCTATGGCTGTGCAGGATTTGATGAACGGCGGCGTACAGTTCGTAATTATCGACGCGGCGCCTGCAGATTGCATCACCACAGCGCTCAACGAAATGAACTGATTTTGACTGAAATTTCAGCAATGCCCCACCAAAAAGCAGTGGGGCATTGTTTTCTGTGTAAGGTATAGGGAATATGAGTGGATTTGATCGTAAAATTCAACGCTTTTTAGAAGTGTTTATCGATGCCGGCGGGTACAATAAAGTACTTGAAGGTTTGCAGAATACGCTTTTAATTGCGGTTTTGGGCTTGGTCATCGGCATTGTGGTCGGTACGCTGATTGCTACCGTGCGGGTTTTGCCGAAATATAAGCGTCTGCCGCGAATTTTGAACGGAATTTGCAGCTTTTATGTCGGCTTGTTCCGTGGTACACCGATTGTTGTCCAACTTTTGGTGTTCTATTATGTATTGTTGCCGTTGATGGGGTTGAAAATGACCTCCGTTGCAGTTTCAGTAGTTGTGTTTGGCTTAAATAGTGCGGCGTACATCTCCGAGATTATGCGCAGCGGTATTCAGTCGGTTGACCCCGGACAAATGGAGGGCGGCCGCGCTGTCGGTTTGAGCTACGGTACAACAATGATGCGTATTATCATTCCGCAGGCGGTAAAAAACATATTGCCGACCTTGGGCAATGAATTTATTGCGCTGATTAAGGAAACCTCTGTTGTCAGCTTTGTTGGCGCAACAGATTTATATGTTGCTTTCAATTACATCGGCAGTAACAGTTATGAATTTATGGTGCCGTATTTGGTGATGGCGCTGATTTATATTGCTTTGGTGCTGATTATCAGTATGCTTGTGAAAGCCATGGAAAGGAGCCTGAGGAAAAGTGATAGAAGTCGTTAACTTAACCAAAAGCTTCGGTGATTTGCAGGTCTTAAAGGGGATTGATCTCACCATTGAACAAGGCGAAAAAGTGGTGATTATCGGGCCCTCCGGCTCTGGAAAAAGTACTTTGCTTCGCTGTTTAAACTGTATGGAGGACCCGACCTCCGGTCAGGTTTTATATCACGGTGTGGATTTGACGGATTTTAAAGTCGATATCAATGAACAACGGCAGAAAATCGGTATGGTTTTTCAGCATTTCAATTTGTTTAATAACAAAACCGTGCTCGAAAACATTATGCTTGCGCCCGTGATTACGCAAAAGAAAAAAATGAAAAAACTGCGCCGTCAAAAAAATACAGACGCTGAAATTAAGACGACTGCGCAAATCAAAGCGGAAGCCAAAGAAAATGCGTTGGCTTTGTTAGAGCGTATCGGGCTGACCGATAAAGCTGACGCGTATCCGTCACAGCTTTCGGGCGGACAGAAGCAACGCGTGGCGATTGTACGCTCTTTGGCGATGAATCCCGATGTGATGCTGTTTGACGAGCCTACCTCGGCGCTCGACCCCGAAATGGTCGGCGAGGTGTTAGAGGTTATGAAAGACCTTGCCAAAAGTGGTATGACTATGGTGGTGGTTACGCACGAAATGGGCTTTGCCCGTGAAGTCGGTGACCGCGTATTGTTTATGGATGAGGGGAAAATTTTGGAAGAGGGTACACCCGACGCGATTTTCAATCATCCGCAAAATCCGCGTTTACAGGAATTTCTTTCAAAGGTTTTATAAGTTTTAATTCATAAGAAAAGGACGAGTGTTTTGCACTCGTCCTTTTGCTGTTCGGTTGTGATGAACATTAAACCTCTGCAATGACTTCGACTTCCACCAGCACATCTTTCGGAAGAGCCGCCGCCGCAACGCAGGAGCGTGCGGGTTTTGAGGTGAAGTAACTGCCGTAAATGCTGTTAAAGGTTGCAAAATCCGACATATTCTTTAAGAAGCAGGTGGTTTTGATGACCTTGTCGAAGCTTGAGCCTGCTGCTTCTAAAAGCGCGCCGATGTTTTTACAGACCTGCTCTGTCTGTCCCTCGATGGTTGTCGCTTCCACTTCGCTCGTCGCGGGATTAATCGCAATTTGACCGGAAGCATATACAATGCCGTTTACAATTTTTGCTTGTGAATACGGACCGATTGCCGCAGGGGCGTTGTCGGTATGTACGGTTTCAATCATGTTTATTCCTCCTAAACTCAATATGCTTTAATTTGATAGCCTTTGGAAATTAAGGCGTTTTTAATAGCTTCAATGTGTTCAAAATTGCGCGTTTCCAAAACCAAGCGCAAATAACAGCCGTTGATGTCCGAGCCCTCCGATGCGCGTTCGTGGTGGACGGAAATGATGTTGCCGCCCTCGTTTGCAATCGTATCGGCAACACCCTTTAACTGTCCGGGTTTGTCGAGCAATTCAATCGTGAGCGAATAGGTTCTGCCGGATTTTAACAAGCCACGCTTGATGACACGCGAAAGAATGGTCACATCAATATTACCGCCGGAAACAAGGCAACAAACCTTTTTCCCTTTAATATCAACTTTGTTAAACATTGCCGCCGCAACGGAAACTGCGCCCGCACCCTCGGCAATGAGCTTCTGCTGTTCAATCAAGGCGAGAATGGCTGCAGCAATCTCATCTTCGGAAACCGTTACAATGCCATCTACATATTTTCGGCACATTTCGAAGGTTACATCTCCGGGCTCTTTTACAGCAATACCGTCTGCAATCGTGGAAACATCATCTAATTTTTCAATTTTACCGTCCGTGACGGATTTGAGCATACTCGGTGCGCCTGCTGCCTGCACGCCGTAGACTTTCACTTTTGGATTGAGTGCTTTAATGGCAAAAGCAACGCCCGAAATCAGCCCGCCGCCGCCGATGGGAACGATGACAACATCAACATCAGGCAACTGTTCTAAAATTTCTAAACCGATTGTGCCTTGACCTGCAATGACATCTTCATCATTAAACGGGTGAATAAAGGTATAGCCTTTTTCATCTTTCAACTGTAAAGCGCGGTTGTAAGCGTCATCATAAACGCCCTCCACAAGGCAAATATCTGCACCGTATTTGCGCGTAGCCTCCACTTTGGAAATCGGTGCACCGTCCGGCAAACAAATCAGGGATTTAATTCCGTTTTTGGTTGCGGCAAGCGCTACGCCCTGTGCGTGATTGCCCGCCGAACAGGCGATAACGCCTTTGGCTTTTTCCTCGTCAGACAGCTGAGAAATCTTGTATGCCGCACCGCGCACTTTGAAAGAACCCGTCACCTGTAAATTTTCGGTCTTTAAATGGATTTCGCAGTCAGGGTTAATTTTCGGTGCCATAATCATATCCGTACGGCGGATAACATCCTTTAATTGAAATGATGCGTGATACACCTTGTCAAGCGTCAGCATAGTTTTATCTCTTCTTTCAACCAATGTTTGCAAACCATTATATACCTCTTTTACCGCAAAATGCAACTATAAATCCGAGAAAGTCACCAAAAATTTCAACAGCAATAATTTTTCGGATTTTATTGCTTTATATTAAATTTTGTTTTATAATGCTCAGCGATTGATTTTTTTGTCTTAAGGGTGAAAAATATGACAAAAATGCAGAAGTTGATGCCGCTTTGGGGGCCGTATTCCAAAAAGTACAGCGGTATTTCCCGAATTACCGACCATACCAGTGAAAAAGGCGTCCGATTTGATTTGGTAGTCAGCCCCGCTGTGGCCAATACCAACACTTGTCCACCGAATGTGACTATTCCTGTGGGCGTACATCCGTGGACGGCGAAAGCGGATTATACCCACTACGCCTATCGCTGTGATTTAGAGTGGAAAGATAAGATTTATGCTGATGTTTCCTTTACCAAACTGACCGAAGAGAGTGTTTTGGTCCGCACTGCGCTTGTAAATCATTCCGAATTGCCGCAAAACTGCCTTGTCAATTACTTTTCCGCGCTCGAGTTTCCCTCAAAATATACTACGACCGTGTCCCTGCCTAAAAAATGTATTTATAAAAAAGCTTTGGACTATGTGACTTATGATTACCATACCCGCCGCCCGTGGGACGAGCAGGTGATGGACGGCTTGCACAAGGGGGAATTTTTTGACGATGCTTTCTCCGACCATCGCGGACTTGGAGACCGCGACAATAATCGCTATATTTTGCAAAAATTCCCGACATTCGGAGAGGAAGCAGGGGACAGTGTCTCTTATGTATTTAACGGGTTATCTGCATTTGAAAAGCCGGTTTTAACCGTACGCTATCAAACGACGGGCGAACAAGACAGCATTTTTATGATGAACGGAAACACCGTCGTGTTTCCTGTAACGCCCAACGGCTTGCAAACGGTGCAATTACCTCTGCCGTACTCCGCGCAGGATACTTTGAATTTATCTTTCGTTTCCCTCGGTACAGGCGGTGTGGAACTGGACTTTTTGGCGGTGACAGAGCAAACCGATGCCGCGGAAATTGTCTGTAAAACAGGAAAGCATCATTTTGTGCCGCAAATCCAAACGGCGCTTTTTTCGGACGGTGCGAAAGCGGTTTATCGGTATGACGGTGTAGAAAAACCGTTTGTATTGCGTACCTTTAACGCCTCCACACGATTTCGAAATTTTCCCACGGGCGCGTTGGAGGACAGCCCCACTTCGCGCATTACACAGCCCGATGAGAGCTTCGGCGATATGCTAGAACAGTTTTCAGCTGCCTTTTCCGAGAAGCACAGCGATGACGGATTTTACCATAACACGGTTGTGCATACCATTTTTATTGAACCCGGTGAAGCGAAAACCGAATATGCCGTGATTTCTTACGGAGAAGCAGAATACCAAACCGTGTCACAATATGAAACAGTTTATCAAAATGCCGTGCAGGGGTTGGAAAAACTTGCATATACCAAAGCAGGGGAAAAATATGCGTTCTCCAATCAACTTTTACGAGCGGCAATGTTCCAAAACACGGTGTATCCGCTGTACTTGCACGGAGAGTATGTGGTACATCACACGCCCGGCAAGCGCTGGGATTCTTTCTATACTTGGGATTCAGGTTTTATCGGTTTGGATATGGCATTGTATGCGCCGAAACTTGCCGAGGGTATTCTCGATATGTATTTCAGCACCGAGGATAATCCCGACTATGCCTTTTTACTGCACGGCTCTCCGGTGCCTGTGCATATATATCACTATTTTGAAATGCTCAACCATAACAATGACAAGACGGAATTATACGGGTATTATGACCGTGCAAAATTATTCTATGATTTCTTGGCGGGGAAAATCAACGGGTCTACAACCGCAAAGTTTAAAAGCGGGCTGACAACAACCTTTGATTACTTTTATAATTGCAGTGGGATGGATGATTTGCCGCCGCAAAAGGCAATGTATCAAGAGCATTTACAACGCGTTTGCGCGCCTGCGATTTCTTCGTCGCAGGTTATCCGCACCGCAAAAATGTTAAAAACGATTGCAGAGCATCTCGGTAAAGAGGCGGACGCAGTTATCTTTCAGGCGGATATTGACCGTTTAACAGAAGCTTTGCAAAAATGTTCTTGGGACGAGCAGTGCGGCTATTTTTCCTATGTGGTGCACGACCGTGACGGCAATCCACAGACGCAGCTTCGCACAAGCGATGGGGAAAACCTCAATAAAACAATGGACGGGATTTATCCGTTGCTGGCGGGTGCGGTAACCGAAGCACAAAAAGAGCGTATCCTCGGGCATTTAAAAAGCGATACCGAGTTGTTTACCCCTGTCGGTATCAGTGCCGTGGACAGGACGGCAGGCTATTATTTGCCAAACGGGTATTGGAACGGAAATGTCTGGCTTTCGCACCAGTGGTTTGTGTGGAAAACAATGCTGGACCTCGGCGAAACCGACTTTGCCTACAAAATTGCCGAAACCGCCCTCAATGCTTGGAAACGCGAGGTGGAATACTCTTACTATACTTTTGAGATGTTCAGCATTGAAACTGGACGCGGCGGATGGTTCCACAACTTCGGCGGGCTTTCCGCGCCGATTAACCTTTGGTCTGCGGCCTATTTCACACCCGGTACATACCAAAGCGGCTTTGATACCTTTTGCGAAAATGCAGTATTTAACGATATATTTACCGCGTTTTGCGGGCACTTTACAAATTCCTGTGTGTATGATTCTGCTTTGCTTGTTGTGCTGGCAGAGAACGGAAAATACCGTGTCACCTTGAACGGTGCACCTGCCGATTTTACTGCACGGTTTGACGGTATGCTGGAAATTAAATTGCCGAAAGGCTGCAAAAATGCGGAAGTGCGTGTTCAGCTGGTATAATCCTCAATAATTTTTTGAATTTCTGCGTCACTTTCGGCACAAATGCCGTTTTTGACTTTTTCCTGTTCTTCTTCGGGCAGTGTGTCTAAATATACATCAAAAATTTCTATGGGCATAGCAAAGCCTCGTTCATATAGTGCAAGCCTGCCTTGATAGACGGAAAAGGTGTATTTCGGAACAGAGACTTTCGTGTTTTGCTGTACGGTGTCTTTTGTTTCGCCTGCAGAGAGGGAAAACACCCCGACTGCGGTGACAAATAGCAGCGCACACGCAACTACACCGATGCATTTCAGCAGAGTTTTTCGCATAAAATCACATCCTTTTATGGGTATTTTGTGCAGAGAAAGATATTTTTATTAAATTTCGGGGAAAATTGGAAATTTTTAATGAAATACGGACAAAAATATGTTACAATACTTTTAGAAACTGTTTTTATGCATATTTTTAGTTCTTCGGAGGGCTTTTATGGCAACCAATCGAACAAAAACCAATATGCCCAAAGGCGGTGCAAAACGCAAACAAAAGCGAACCACGACAACTGTTTTGCTTTGCTTGGTTTTAACTGCGTTGCTGACAATGCTGATTGTCGGTGTGTATTTCCTTGTGTTTATGGTTTCCTATGTGAACGGTGAGCCGAAAGTGAACTTAGAGGAATACAAGGAAAACCAGGACCAAACAACAATTATTTATGCATATGACTCGAACAATGAGGTGCAGGAGCTGGCGCGTTTGCACGGTGAGCAAAACCGCGTGTGGGTGACATATCGTGAAAATCCCGATGAGAGTGTAATCCCGCAACACCTTGCTGATGCGTATATTGCACTGGAGGATAAGCGCTTTTATAAGCACAACGGTGTAGACTGGTTCAGAACAGCGTCTGCAATTATCAAAGACAAAGGCAACACGGGTGGGTCAACCATTACCCAACAGTTGATTAAGAACTTGACAGGTGAAAATAAACGCACCTTAAATCGTAAATTTTACGAAATTTTAATGGCTTTAAATTTGGAGAAAAATGTTTCCAAGGAAACCGTATTGGAAGCGTATATGAATACGGTTTATATGAGCCACGGCTGTTACGGCGTCCAAACAGCTGCCGAAAAGTATTTCGGCAAAAATGTGGAGGACTTAAACCTTGCGGAATGCGCCTCTTTGGCGGCGATTACACAGGCACCGTCCAAATATGACCCGCTTTTGCATCCGGAAGAAAACCGTAAGCGGCAAATGACTTGCCTTGATAATATGTTGGCACAAGGCAAAATCACACAGGAAGAATATGACGAAGCCGTTGCATACGAAATGGTCTTTACCAACAGCGAAAACTATGTGGAATCCGAGGACTTGGCATCGAAAAAAATCCAAACCGAAAATGCGATTTGGAGCTATTATGTGGATTATGTCATTCAAAGCGTGCGTAACGATTTGATGGACCAATACGGCTACACTTCCTCTCAAGCTTCATCTATGATTTATTCGGGCGGTCTGCGCATTTACTGTGCCGTGGATTTGGCAATTCAGGAGGCGATGGAGTCGGTTTATGTCAACCGTACCGGTTTCCCGAAATACAATAAAAATATTGACGACGCACAGTCAGCTATGACTATTATGGATTACAACGGTCGCATTGTCGGTATGGTCGGCGGTGCTGGGGAAAAGACCGAAAACCGCGGCTTAAACCGTGCGGCCAATTCCTACCGTCAACCGGGTTCATCCATTAAACCGCTTACGGTTTATGCACCTGCCATCAATGAAAAATATGTAACTTGGAGTACACGCGTCAAGAACTACGGTATCCCGAATTATTATACGAACGGGAAAAACGGCGGCTATGGGCCTGTTAACTATGGGGACGACCCTGGCTCACCCGATTCGATGGTGAATGTGCAAAAGGCAATTTGTAAATCTTACAATACTGTGCCGGCGCAAATTCTGCGGCAGATGGGATATGAAACCAGCTTCAACTATGCAACGCAGAAATTCCATCTTTCAAAGCTTGTCGACCCAACCGATAAAAATGCTTCTTCTTTGGCCGTCGGCGGTACTTACAAAGGTGTTACTACACTTGAAATGGCTGCGGCGTATGCGGCGTTCGGCAACGGCGGAAAGTATTATGAGCCATATTGCTATTATAAGGTGACCAACAGCAATGGTTCGAAGGTTTTATTGCAGCATGCCGAAAGCGAAGGCGAACAAATTATATCGGCTGATACAGCGGATATTATGAATGAGCTTTTGCAGACAGTTGTTACCGATGTCGAAGGGCAAGCAACTGCGCGCAATTACGGGCTTAAAAATTCTGTTTTGTTTGCCAAAACAGGTACAACAACCGAGGATAAAGACCGTTGGTTCGTGGGCGGAACGCCGTACTACGTGGCGGCGGTTTGGTTTGGATGTGATACGCCGAAACAAATTTCCGACTATGTATCGGGTAATCCTGCCGGCAGTATTTTTGATGAAGTGATGAACCGCGTGCATAAGGGACTGGAATCCAAGAGCTTTGAAAAGTTTTCTCCGATTGTTGAACAGCACGCCTATTGCACGGAAACCGGGCTGTTGGCAAGCGATTCCTGCCCGAATAAAGCAATGGGTTGGTATTCGAAGGAGAATATGCCGGGCTACTGTGTGTCTTGTAACGGTACAGTGGAACCGGAAACCGTGGAAACACCTGCGGAAACACCGGCAGAAAATCCGGTAACGCCGCCTGCGGAAACGACAGCGCCGGCTTCTGCACCGCCTGAAGAGGAAACGACAGCGGAAACGCCGCCAACCGAAAACACACCCGCTGATTGAGGTGAACAATGGCAGATTTATTGCTTAAAAACGCACGGGTGGTTGACCCGTCACAAAACTTAGACCGTGTATGTGATGTGCTGTGTAAAGACGGTATAATTGCTTTTGTCGGGAAAAATATTATCTGTGGCAGTGCTGTGGAAATCGATGCTTCGGGGCTGATTTTGGCCCCGGGGCTTATTGACTTACATACCCATTTGCGTGATCCCGGCTTTACGGAAAAAGAGGATATTTTAACAGGCTGTTCAGCGGCGGCGGCAGGCGGTGTAACCACGCTTTGCGCAATGCCGAATACTTCACCTGCCTGCGACACCCCTGAAACGATACGGTATATTTTAGAAAAAGCCGAACATGCAAAAGCCCGCGTATTGCCTGTTGCGGCAGTCACCAAGGGATTAAAAGGGGAAGCACTGACCGATATGGCTGCCTTGAAAGACGCGGGAGCCTGTGCATTTTCCGACGACGGTGTGCCGGTGCATACTGCGGCACAAATGCAACAAGCGTTAGCGCTTTCGGCAAAATTGAATGTACCGGTTTTTGCGCATACAGAGGATAGAAGTCTTTCTGCGGGCGGCATTGTGAATGATTGTGCACTTTGCGCCGATTTCGGTATAAAAGGAATTCCGGATTCCGC
>JBJEPR010000193.1:0-2222 GCA_051881335.1 Candidatus Fimenecus sp.
CATTTAAAATTATGCAGATTACCGATATGCAGGAAATCCCCGCCGTCTCGCCCGATACACTGGCGTTGATGGAGGCGGCAATCGAGGCGGAAAAGCCCGATTTGGTGGTCTACACGGGCGACCAAATCAAAGGCTACGGCGTGACCTACAAGGGCAAAGGCGCAGAACTCGAAAATGCGGTAAAGGATACGATTACCAAATTGTTAGAGCCCGTGACAAAGCGAAATATCCCCTTTGCGGTGACTTTCGGCAATCACGACCGACAGGTCGGCATCTCGAACAGCGACCAATTTGCGCACATTTACAAATCCTTTCCGACCTGCGTCGGGGCGTTAGACGAGACAATCGGCGGCGGGACTTACAATATCCCGATAAAAGCCTCGGACGGCTCGGACCGCGATGTGTTCAATCTGTATCTTTTAGACAGCGGTACGGATAAAAAAGGCGGCGGCTATGAGGCGTTCGACAAAAATGTAATCGATTGGTACAGAAAAACGCGCGACGCACTCAAAGCGAAAAACGGCGATTTCGTGCCGTCCTTGGTATTTCAGCACATTCCGATGCCCGAATACTACCAAGTGTTAAAACAGGTGAAAAAGGGCACAAAAGGCGCGATACAGGCATTCCGCACGCACAAAAACGAATTTTATGTGCTGGGCGATACCTGCCGCGCGGGCGATATGCTGTTAGAGCCGCCGTCCATTCCGGACGAAAACAACGGGGAATTTGATGCGTTGTCGGAATGCGGCGATGTTTTGGCGGTTTTCGTCGGGCACGACCACAAAAACAGCTTTGTCGGGCGGTATCAAAATATGGATTTGGGCTTTACACAGTCGGCAGGCTTTAATGTGTACGGCAACCGTACCAAACGCGGCGTGCGCTGCTTTGTGTTAAACGAGAATACACCCGATACCTACGAAACCTATACTCGCACCTTTGACGAATTGGTCGGTACCAAGGTCAACCGTCCGGTGTACGATTATTTGTCGAGCAAAGCGCCCGCCACGGTGGACGCGGCAATCCCGATGATTGTCAAAGGCGTTGTGGGGCTTGCGGCGGTAATTGCCGTGATTGTGTGTCTTATCAAATTTTTATAAACGAGGGGTTAAAAAGGTATGGCAACCGAAAAAAAGCAAAATGCGTTTACGCGCTTTATCGAAAAACACGCGGAAATTTGGAAATTCATTAAATTTTCCATTGCGGGCGGCGGCTCGTCCGCGATTGAGTTGGTGGTACATATGCTGCTGCTCAATTTTGTATTCGCCTCGCTTACAACACAGGCAATCACCAACCCGACGCTCAATATGATTGGGATTACCTCGAAAGGGTATTTATACACTTACCTGATTTCGACGACCGTCGGCTACGCGATTGCGTTTATCCTAAACCGAAAAATTACCTTTAAGGCAGACGCAAATCCCACCGTCAGTATGATTTTATATGCGATTATGGTGGTGTTTACGATTTTTGCAAACGGCTGGATTGGCTCTGCAATGACCACCTTTGCCCAAAGCCACAATTTGGTAGGCAACTTCTGGGATTTGGTCATTAAGGTTATCGGTATGCTTATTCCCACGCTGTGGACATACCCGTGCAACCGCTTTATTATTCACCGCAAGAAAAAACCGGTAGACGCCGAATAAAATAGGATGCTAAAAACCGAGCCGCACAATTCCTGCAAATTTGGTGAAGAAGTAAGATTGCAATAAAAAAAGCACTTGCAGTATGCAAGTGCTTTTTTTGGCGGAGAAGGGGAGACTCGAACTCCCGCGCCGGTTACCCGACCTACGCCCTTAGCAGGGGCGCCTCGTCACCAACTTGAGTACTTCTCCGTGTTGTAACTTGTTTTAAGTTTATGCAATTTTTACACCGAAACCCTCGCGGGTTCAAATCCGCAGAACGGACATTTATAGAAAAGATAGATTGTTCGTCTATCAAACTGTCAAAGGCGCAAGAGAGTGGGATTCGACCGTCTGCTTCGGGCTTACGCCCTCGCATACTGATGGCTCGGGACACCCAAACGCTTTGCGTTTCGGTACCGCCCTCGCCGCTTTCGGCTAAAAATATGCCACCGGCATATTTTCTTTACGCCGAAACCCTCGCGGATTCGAATCCGCAGAACGGACATATATAGAAAAGATAGATTGTTCGTCTATCAAACTGTCATATGGCGGAGAGAGTGGGATTCGAACCCACGGTACGTTGCCGTACGACGGTTTTCA
>JBJEPR010000194.1:0-9404 GCA_051881335.1 Candidatus Fimenecus sp.
TTTAAGGTCTTCAATCGGCTTTTCCATCACTTCTGCACAGCGCGCGCTGACAAAGCGGTGCGAAGTACCGTGAAAGCCGTATTTGCGCATTTTGTATTTTTCATAGTATTCATACGGCAGCCCGAACATATAGGCTTCCGGCGGCATGGTGGAGTGGAATGCGTTGTCGAACACGGCAACCTGCGGCACTTTGTCACCGAACAATTCAATGCTCGCGTTAATGCCTTCAATATGGGCGGGATTGTGGAGCGGCGCCAAATCGCAAAGGCTTTGGATGCCGTCAATGACGCTTTGGTCAATCAGCACACTTTTGTTAAACAGCGCGCCGCCCTGCACCACGCGATGCCCGACTGCGGTGATTTCAGAAATGTCGTCAATGACCTTGCTGTCGCCCTCGGTCAACAGCTTTTTCACCACATGGAAAGCCGCCGTGTGGTTCTCCATCGGTACGGGCTCGTCCTTCACCTTCACCTCAACGCCGTTCGGGTAGTGTGTGTAAGAAACACAGCTTTTAGCGGCGTCCTTCACGCGCTCGCAAATGCCCTTGGCGATGAGTTTTTCGTTTTCCATGTCAATCAGCTGATATTTCAGCGATGAACTGCCTGCGTTGATAACCAGAATTTTCAAAAAAATTCCCCCAAACAAATTAAACTTGCAAGAAATCACAGTTTAGATTATTATATACTTGTTCTATGGAAATTTCAAGTGGCAAAGGAAGAAATCTATGGCGGTTGCAGGTGTAATTGCAGAATTCAATCCGTTTCACAACGGGCACAAGTATTTGCTGTCCGAGGCGCGCAATGCGGCGGCGGACGGTGTTGTGGTTGTGCTCGGCGGCAATTTTACACAGCGCGGCGAGCCGGCGTTGTGCGATAAGCATTACCGTGCCGCGGCGGCGCTCTGTAACGGCGCGGATTTGGTGCTGGAATTGCCGATTGCCTTTTCCCTCGCCGCGGCGCAGACCTTTGCTATGGGCGGCGTCGGGGTGCTTGCTGCTTTGGGGTTTGTCGATACAATCGTTTTCGGGAGCGAATGCGGCGATATTGCGCGCCTTTCTGCGGCGGCAGACGCCGTTACAAATCCGCGCACCGAAAGCGCATTACAGGGCTGTTTGCAAAAAGGCTTGCCCTTTCCCGCCGCGCGCGAAGCGGCGGTGCGGCAAGTGTTCGGGGACGCGCTTGCCGATGTGCTGCGAAGTCCGAACGATGTTTTGGGGATTGAATATCTGCGTGCCGTGCGTGCATATAAAGCGCCGTTTTCCTGTGTCGCTGTGCCGCGCGTCGGCAATGCACACGATGCGCAAAGCCCAAGCGGTATGTATGCCTCCGCCACGCTGTTGCGCGAAAAAATCCGCGCAGGGGAGGCAGTGACCGATTTTATGCCGCAAAATGCATATGAAATTCTGCAAACAGCAGTCAAGCGGCACGAAGCGCCGTCCGAGTATACAAAACTCGACACAGCGGTGCTCGGCTTTTTGCGCACGGCGTCACCCGCTGATTTTGCAGGCGTACCCGATGTGTCCGAGGGGATTGAAAACCGTATCCTTGCCGCCGCGAAAACGGCAAAAACGCTGTGGGCGGTGTTCGACGCGGCAAAAGCCAAACGCTATACGCACGCGCGTATTCGCCGTGTGGTGCTTTCTGCTTTTTTGGGGCTGAAAACGGATTTACAGCAAAACGGCGTACCGTATCTTCGCGTGCTGGGCTTTACAAAACGCGGCAAAGCCCTGTTGCGTACTGCACGCGACACGGCGAAATTGCCTATTGTTATGCGTGCTTCCGATATAGAAACCTGCTCGTCTGCGGCGCAGGAAATGTTCCGCTTAGAATGCAAGTCCACTGACATTTTTAACCTTACATTGCCCGAAATTCGCGACTGTGGCACCGAAATGACGGATAATTTGGTGCGATTTTGAATTTTTTTGCAAGTCACCTTGCATTTTTACAAGTTTTTGCTTGATTTTATGTCGGAAAAGTCTATAATAGAACTACTGCAAAATCAAAATGAGAAGGAATGGAAAATGAACGAACCGTTGCTTGCAAAAATGGATGAGAGTATCCGCAGGCTTTCCAAAGGACATAAAAAAATTGCCGCCTATATCAAAGAAAACTATGACAAAGCGGCATTTATGACCGCCGCCGCCCTCGGCAAAAAGGTCGGTGTGAGCGAGTCTACCGTGGTGCGTTTTGCAACGGAATTGGGGTTTAAGGGGTACCCCGAGTTGCAACGCGCTTTACAGCAGATGATTAAATCAAAACTGACTGCCGTTCAGCGTATGGAGGTTTCGCAAACCCTCATCGGGGACGGCGATATTATCAACAGCGTACTTACCGGCGATATAGAACTTATCCGCGAAACGGCGGAGCGCACCTCGCGGGACGATTTTAAAAATGCGCTCGCGGCAATCAATCGCGCCAAGCGAATTTATATTTTGGGTGTGCGCTCGTCTGCGGCGCTCGCGTCTTTTTTGGCTTTCTATTTTAATTTGGTTTTTGACTCGGTCGTGCTGGTCGATACTTCCAGCGCATCGGAAATGTTTGAGCAAATGTTCCGCATTGATGAAAACGATGTTTGCATTGCAATCAGTTTCCCGCGGTATTCCAAGCAAACCGTGAACGCGATGCGCTTTATTGCAGACCGCAAGGCGAAAATTATCGCCATTACCGATACCGACAAATCGCCCATTGCCTCTTTTGCCGACTATTTGTTGGTTGCGCGCAGCGATATGGCGTCGGTGGTGGACTCTTTAACCGCGCCGTTAAGTCTCATAAACGCGCTGATTGTCGGTGTAACGCTTTCCCGCCGTGAGGAAGTGTACGATAACTTCAATAAATTAGAGGGCATTTGGGACGAATACCAGGTTTACGAAAAAACGGAGGAATTGGCTTCTGATGCAACCTAAAAAAGTGTTGGTGGTCGGCGGCGGTGCCGCAGGCTGTTTTGCAGCAGGCACGGCGGCGGAAAACAACGCCGAGGTGCTTTTGTTGGAGCGTAATGCCAAAATCGGCAGAAAACTGATGATTACAGGCAAGGGGCGTTGCAATGTCACCAACAACACATCGGATATAGATACGCTGATTCACAATGTGCCATCAAACGGGCGGTTTTTATACAGTGCTTTTTCAAATTTTATGCCGCAGGATACCATTGATTTTTTCGAGGATTACGGCGTGAAACTCAAAACCGAACGCGGCAACCGTGTGTTCCCCGAAAGCGACAAAGCGTCCGATATTGTCGATGCGCTTGACCGATGGCTTTCGGAAAACGGCGTTCGGAGAGTACAGGCGCGTGTGACGGAATTGCTGACGGAAAACGGCGCGGTAAAAGGCGCCAAAACCGAAGCAGGGGAGACCTATTTTGCCGATTGTGTGATTTTGGCGACAGGCGGTAAATCCTACCCGAAAACCGGCTCTACGGGCGATGGGTACGCGCTCGCAAAAAGCGTGGGGCATACGGTAACGCCTTTGCGACCGTCCTTGTCGGCGCTTGTTTGCCGCGAAGGCTTTTGCAGCGACTGTATGGGGCTTTCCTTGCGTAATGTCGCACTGACAGTAAAGGATACGAAAACCAAAAAAACGATTTATACCGATTTCGGCGAAATGCTGTTCACGCACTTCGGCGTTTCGGGACCGATGATTTTGTCGGCAAGTGCGCATATGCGCGAAATGGCGCCCGAACGATACGAACTGTATGTCGATTTAAAGCCGGCGTTGTCGGCGGAAAAATTAGACGCGCGTGTCCTGCGCGATTTTGGCGAAAATCCCAATAAAGCGATTGCCAATGTCCTGCCGATGCTGTTGCCGCGTGCGCTTGTGCCGGTTGTTCTGCGTTTGTCCGGTATTCGGCCGAACGAAACGGTAAATCAGATTACAAAGGCACAGCGGCAGGCGCTTTGCAATACTGTAAAGGCGTTACACTTAACAGTTCTTGATTTCAATGATATCAAGGAAGCAATCGTTACTTCCGGTGGAATTTCCACGGCGGAAATCAACCCGAAAACAATGGAAAGCAAACTATGTAAAGGTTTATACCTTGTCGGAGAATTACTCGATTGCGACGCTTATACGGGTGGATTTAACCTGCAAATTGCTTTTTCGACGGGGCGGCTTGCGGGGTATGCGGCGAGCGAAGTTGTCGATTTCTGAACAAAAAGGAGACTGTTTCAATGAATGTTGCCATTGACGGCCCCGCAGGCGCGGGGAAAAGCACCATTGCCCGTGCGGCGGCAAGGGAATTGGGATATATTTATGTAGATACGGGCGCGCTGTACCGTGCGGTCGGGGTGTATTTGCTTCGCAACGGATTGGATACGAAAAATCCCGAAACGGTCGAAAGCACCTTGCCGCATATTCAGGTGGAACTGCAATTTCAAGACGGCGTACAGCATGTGCTGTTGAACGGGGAGGATGTGTCTGAGGAAATCCGCACCCCGCAGGCATCTATGGCGGCGTCCGATGTGTCGGCAGTACCTGCCGTGCGGCAGTTTTTGTTTGATTTACAGCGAGAGATTGCCGCCAAAAACGATTGCATTATGGACGGGCGCGACATCGGCACGGTTGTGTTGCCGCAGGCTGAGGTAAAAATCTTTTTGACCGCGTCGCCTGAAACGCGCGCTATGCGGCGGTTTAGGGAATTGCAGCAAAAAGGCGCAACCGACACCTACGAGGCGGTGCTTGCTGATTTAAAACAGCGCGATTACAACGATTCCCACCGCGCTGTTGCCCCCCTAAAGCCCGCCGAGGACAGCGTTATGGTCGATACTTCCGCGTTAACGCTTCCGCAGTCGGTGGAAAAAGTCATAGAGGTTATTAAGGAGAAGCTTTAAAGAATGGATTCGGTTTACGATTTTTCAAAGGTAAAAGAATATAAAACATATACTGCGCTGAAACCGCTTGCCGCGGTTGTTTGCAAAACCGTACAGCGGTGCACTTATATCGGTACGGAGAATATTCCGAAAACGGGCGGCTTTATTTTGGCGTGCAATCACCAAAGCACCTTTGACCCTATCGCATTAGGCGGCGCTGGCGTGCGCGTGGTGCACTTTATGGCGAAAGAGGAACTGTTTGAAAACAAGGCGCTCGGTACATTTTTAACGCATATGAATGCCTTTCCCGTTGTGCGCGGCAAAGGAGATATGACCGCCGTCCATTTTGCGGAGGAGATTATCCGCAACGGCTGGGTGTTGGGTATTTTCCCCGAGGGCACACGCTCGCCGGACTATAAACCGATGCGTGCAAAATCGGGCGTGGCGCTGATTGCGAAGCAAACGGGCGCCGATGTGTTGCCCGCCGCGATTTATACGGACACCGAATACAAACGCGGTACAAAACTCACCGTGCGGTTCGGTACGCTGATTAAAAATGAAGAATTCGGCTTTACAGACGAAGTGAAATCCCGCGAATTAAAGGACGCTTCACGCCGCATTATGGATGAAATCACCGCACTTTGGGAGGAAGGACATTGCAAAAAATAACCCTTGCCAAAACCGCCGGCTTTTGCTTCGGCGTAAACCGTGCGGTCAATTTGCTGGAAAAAATGGTGGAAAACGGTGAAAAAGCGTGCACCTTAGGGCCGATTATCCATAATCCGCAGGTGATTTCCCATTTTGAAAACCACGGCGTGCGCGTGATTGCGCACCCCGACGATTGCCGCGCGGACGAAACCTTGGTGGTGCGCACCCACGGTGTGGAAAAGGCGGTGCTTTCGGCAGTCGAAGAGAGCGGCAGACCGTTTTTAAACGCGACTTGCCCATTTGTGACCAAAATCCATAAAATCGTGCGCGAAAACTCCACGCCTGAAAATGTGACCTTGATTGCGGGTGACAGCCGTCACCCCGAGGTGGTCGGCATTCGCAGTTACTGCAACGGGCGTTCGTTTGTGTTTAATTCGTATGAAGAATTGCTTTCGATTCTCGAAAATCACCCGAATTTGGACGAAAACGGACTGATTTTGGTCTCGCAAACCACTTTCAGCACAAAATCTTTTAAAAAATGTGTAAAAAAAATAAAAATGGTATATACAAATGCCGTAATTTTTGATACAATATGTAGTGCGACTGAAGAAAGACAGGCGGAGGCGCTTCGGCTTTCCCTCGAAAACGATGCGATGCTCATCATCGGCGGCAGGCAAAGCTCCAATACTGCCAAGCTGAAAGCTGTTTGCGAAGCCAACTGTCCGACTTTTTTGATAGAAACCGCCCAGGAGTTGAATGGCATTGACCTGTCACGGTTTCACGCAGTCGGTGTTACTGCGGGTGCGTCAACGCCCGACAGTATAATTAAGGAGGTACTAAAAACAATGTCTGAAAATCTCAATCAAACACAGGCAGAATTAGTTGAAAAGGAGGAGTCTGCGATGTCTTCTGAAGCAACCAGCTTTGCCGATATGCTTGAAGAATATATAGATACAAGCTCCGACCAAAAGGTCGTAGGCCATGTCGTCGCGGTTACACCGACCGAAATTCAGGTCGAAATCACCGGCAGAAAGCACACCGGCTATGTTTCCGCCGCAGAATACAGCAACGACCCCACAGCCGATATAACGAAAGAAGTCAAGGTCGGCGATGAATTGAATCTCATCATTATGAAAACCAATGATATGGAAGGAACCGTCGCGCTTTCGAAAAAAAGATACGATGCCATTCAAGCGTGGGACGAGTTGTCCGAGGAAAACGAAGCCCCGGTTGAGGGCAAGGTAACCGGCGTTGTCGGGGACGGCAAAGGCTTGTTTGTCCAGTACAACGGCATTCGCGTGTTCATTCCCGCATCGCTTTCCAAAATCAACCGCAACGATTCCTTAGAGGATATGGTCGGTCAAACGGTTGCCTTTAAAATCATTGAGGTAGACCGTCGTCGCCGTCGTGTTGTTGGTTCTATCCGCGCGGCGTATAAGGATGTCCGTGCCGCCGCTGAAGAGGCTTTCTGGGCACAGGCTGAGGAAGGGCAAACCTATACCGGTACGGTCCGTTCGCTGACCAGCTACGGCGCATTCGTCGATATCGGCGGTGTGGACGGTATGATTCACATTTCCGAGCTTTCTTGGAGCCGCATTAAGCATCCGTCGGATGTTGTCAAAGTCGGCGATACGGTGGAAGTCTACATAAAGGCGCTTGACCGTGAAAACAAAAAGATTTCCTTGGGCTATAAGAAAATCGAGGACAATCCGTGGGAAATTCTCAAGAGAGATTATCCTGTCGGTTCGGTTCTTAAAGCAAAAATTGTTGGCTTGACCACCTTCGGTGCGTTTGCCAACATTCTCCCCGGGATTGACGGGCTTATCCATATTTCCGAAATTTCGTACAGCCACATCGGCAATCCGGCAGAAGTTTTAAAAGTCGGTGACGAAGTGGAAGTCAAGCTTTTGGATGTAGATTTTGACAAGAAACGCGTCAGCCTGTCCATCAAAGCGTTGTTAGACCCGCCCGCACCCGCAACGGATGCGGCAGAGGGCACACCGGTTTCGATTGACGAATTGGCGGCAGAGGCTGCTGCTGAAGCAGAAGCTGCTCCCGCTGAAGAGCCTGCGGAGTAATCCGAAAATTCAAGACACAAAAGCAGGGGGCAGGTGGCAAGCTTGCTCCCTTTTTTAGTAAAAGCCAAATAAAAAGAGATGAGGGAAAACAATGCTCGGTAAAATCATTCCCGCCGCCGTTACCTTGGCGGCAGGTGCGGCCGCGGCAAGCGCCGCCGTGCTGAAAAAGAAAAATATTTGCCCCGTTTGCGAAGTGAAAAAGGCAGTCAAGCGTGCCGATGTGCATATCAAAGCCTGCACACCGTATAACAACGGCGTGGCAAAGACGCCCCCAATGGGCTGGTCCAGTTGGAATACCTTTCGCAACAAAATTGATGAGAATTTAATTTTGGAAACCGCCGATGCACTGCAGAAATCCGGACTTTTGGCGGCAGGCTATCAATATGTCAATTTAGATGACTGCTGGCAAAGCTCTATGCGCGACGAAAACGGCAAATTGCAGGGGGATTTGACCACTTTCCCGTCGGGGATTCCCTCGCTTGTCCGTCGCTTAAATGAAAAAGGCTTTAAAGCGGGGATTTACTCCTCCAACGGTACGCTGACCTGTGAGGATTTGCCCGCTTCTTTGGGGCACGAGCGTGTGGACGCCGAAACCTTTGCCGAGTGGGGCATTGAGTATTTCAAATACGATTTCTGCCATCATCAGTACATTTCCACCACCGCGCCGATGATTGACAAATTGTTAATCGGCGGCGGCGCGCTGAAAGAAGAAATCGTTCTGGAAGCCGAAAACGGCGAGTTGTACGGTTCGGCGAAAATCGTGGATGACGGCAAAAGCTGTTATGTCACGCGGTTAGACAGCAATTTGGGTGCAATCAAATTCAGTTTTGTCCAAATTCCCGAGGACGGCGAATATGTGCTGACCTTTGTGGTACATAAAAAAGGCGAAACCGAGAAATACGCTGTTGTTACCGTCAACGGGGCGGAAAAATATCCCGTGACCTTCCCACCGACCAAATCTTGGACGCGCGACGGCAGAACGCAAATCAAAATCCGCCTGAAAAAAGGCGACAATACTTTGGAAATCCGCAATCCGATTGCTTCCAAGATGGACAGCGCCGCCACGCAGTATATTGCAATGGGCAAGGAGTTAAAGCGTGCAACGGCAAAATATGCCGCAGAACACGGCGTGCCCGAAAAGCCGATTGTATTCTCCATTTGCGAATGGGGCTGGAATAAGCCGTATAAATGGGGCAGTGAAGCGGGTAACCTGTGGCGCACCACGCCTGATATTCAAGCGAATTGGGCGTCGATTGTCGGGATTTACGAGGCCAACGTGCGCTTGTATAAGTATGCGTGCGTCGGCGGCTATAACGACCCCGATATGCTTGAAGTCGGCAACGGAAATTTGACCGTCGAAGAAAACAAGGCGCACTTTACCCTTTGGTGTATGATGGCGTCGCCGTTGGTGTTGGGCAATGATATTCGCCTGTTCTTAAAAGCGGACGGCTCGGCGGATACGGACAATCCGATTTTGAAAATCCTGACCGATAAAGATTTGATTGCCATTGACCAAGACGAAAAATGCGCGCCCTGCCGCCGTATTAAGACCACGGGTCTTTGCGATATTCTTGTAAAGCCTCTTGCAAACGGCGAAGCGGCGGTTTGTTTCTTTAACAAAGCGCCGAAGGCAATGCAGATGACCACTTCTCTGAAAGCCATTTCCAATATGGCGTTTGTCGGTTTGCCGCTGTCTGCGGACGGCTACACTTGCACCGACCTTTGGGAAAAAACCTCGACAGAGGTGTTGGACGCACTTTCGGCAGAAGTGCCGTCGCACGGCGTTAAAGTATATCGCGTGCAAGCAAAATAAAACGGTAAATAAAAGGGGCTGTAAAAAAACAGCCGAAATAATAACTGGGATTCACGAAGAA
>JBJEPR010000195.1:0-9377 GCA_051881335.1 Candidatus Fimenecus sp.
GGAGTCGATTTGCATATTGCCCGACTCATATTGTGACAATTCCAAAAGCTGAAGCACCAACGCATTCATTTTCTCCGACTCAGACACGATAATATCGCAGTATTCTTCCGCTTTTTTACTGTTGCCGTTTTCACAGAGCAGCTTTGCACCCTCGGCATAGCCCTGCACAATCGAAATCGGCGTTTTTAATTCGTGCGATACATTGGAAATGAAATCCTTACGCATTTTGTCTACGCGCTGTTCGTGTTCAATATCGCTTTGCAGCTTGCGGTTTTTCTCGCTCAAATCGGCAAGGGTGGCTTCCAGCGAGTCCGAAAGCTGATTGATACTGCTTGCCAGGTCTCCGATTTCGTCGCGCGTTTCAGCGGTGCATTTGTGGGAAAAGTCCGTTTCGGCAATGTTTTTGGTTACATTGCGCATTTCAATCAGCGGCTTTGTAAAGCGCTTGGAATAAAAATACACGGCAAACAGCGCAAGCGTAAGCGCGGCAACACCTGTGCCCGTGGTTACGGCAATCGCGGCGTTGGCATTGTCGTCAATCGTGCTTTTGCGGCTATACATTTCCACTGTGCCGCCAAAGGACATCGGCCGCACATACACGATATATTGCATATTTTGGCGTTCAAACACCTGTGTTTCGAAATATGAGCCGTCCGCAAATTCGCGGCGGTCTTTCATCGTGACCTTGCCGCCGCCTGCCATAATCTGCTCCTTGCCGTGATACAGCGTTTCGCCTTTTTCCGTATACAGGTCAATGCTCAACCCGTTGCTTTTTTCTAAAGCGGCGAGGTGTGAGGCGAGCTCAGCAGAGGTAATGTCCAGTTCGTCAATCATTTCGGCGACCTGTTGCATATTTTTGCGGGTGTTATAGGCATACACCGCAGGCAGATACCAGCGGTTGAGCCCCAAAAGCATCACCACGGCAAGCAAAAAAATCGCACCGATTTGCAAAAACAGCCGCACGCGAATGCTGACAAAGCGTTTTTCTTGTCTCTTATGCATGGTCGCTCTCCTGAATTTTATAGCCGACGCCGTACACGGTTTTTAAGTGCGCCGTGCCCCACGCGCCGAGCTTCGTACGCAAACGCGCCACATGCGAATCCACCGTGCGCGTATCACCGAAATAGTCAAAGCCCCAAATGTCGTCCAGCAGCTGCTCGCGGTTATATACTCGCCCGACATTGGAGAGCAGTTTGATTAAAATATTATATTCTTTCAAGGTCAGCAAAACCGGCTCGCCGTCAATTTTGACCTCGTGCGCGGTGGCGTCCACCGTTAAGCCCCAATAGTCCGCCGCAGACGGAGCAGACGCGGCGGTATGGCGGCGCAAAAGCGCCTCTGCCCGTTTGACAAGCACCACGGGGCTGAAAGGCTTGGTGACATATTCGTCCGCACCCGCTTCAAAGCCCGTCAACTGGTCGAATTCCTGTCCGCGTGCCGACAACAGAATAATCGGCACATCGGATTGCTTGCGAATTTCCCGCGTGACCGCCCAACCGTCCGTTCCCGGCATCATAATATCCAAGATGAGCAGCGCCGTGTCGGGATTTTCGCGAAACAACCGGAGCGCCGCGTCGCCGTCTGCCGCCGCAAGCGTTTCGTGTCCTGCATTTTCCAAAAAATCGCATACCAACTGCCGAATGAGCTGTTCGTCATCGGCGACCAAAATTTTTGCCACACACATCACCACACAAAATCCATTGAAAAAGCCGTCCTTTTTGCCATTGTAGCATAAAAGGACGGCGTATTGCAACCGATTATTTTGTTTTCAGAAATTGCGTTTTCTTCATAAGCGGTGTTTTTTCCACTGCCAAAAACAGCGGGATGCCGCCGACATAGCAGACGACCAATTCCCCTAAGCCCACCCAAAGGGCGTTAATGAGGTAGCCGGTTGCCGTAAAGCCTTCCGGCAAAAACACGGCGATTTCCGCACCCACAATCAGCGCGTTAAACAGCACGGGGAAGAACAGCGACAAAAGCGGCAGATTTTTAAAGCGGATTTTGCGCGTCAAATACGAACAACACGCCGCAAGCAAGGTGGCAAGCGTGCCGCAGACAATGTCAATCATTCCGTACGGACTGCCGAGGTTGCCGAGGAAGCATCCGATTGCCAGTCCTGGAATGGCCGCCGGCGTAAAGACCGCCAACACCGTGAGCGCTTCGGAAAACCGAAACTGCACACTGCCGTAGGCAAGGTTCAAGAGACCTGCCGCATAGGTCAGCGCGGCATACAGCGCCGCAATGACCGCGCCCTGCACAAGGAACATAGTTTGTTTTCTTTGCATATTCAATTTCTCCTTAGTTTTGTTTGGCGTCGTACGGCAAAGCCGTGTGCGCCGGTCGGGATGGTTTCGAACCGACCGCCCAAATAGAAAAGAATTTTTGAGCAGAGCAATCGTACAGCAAAGCACGGATTTTGTCAAGAGGCGTAAAGCAAATTTTAATTTATATTTGTCATCCTGAGCGAAGCGAAGGATCTCAAACAGAACAAAATATAAAATATGCGGAACGAGATTCTTCGGCTACCGCCTCAGAATGACAACGCGTAGGGAATGGTCTTGACCGTTCCGCAAATCCTTCGCTAAATTGAAATTTATCCGTGCACCGTTGCGATCCGCCCCGCCGCAAGGCACTTGACAAAAATCCTGTTTCGCTGTATACTGGTCAAACTGAAAATGATTTTCAATTTCAATTTCGGAAGGGCAGACAAATGGCATACCAAACCGCGCAAAGCCGCCGCATTCTCGCGCTGCTGCAGGAAAACAAAGCGCGCCACCTTACGGCGGAGGAAGTCTATTTTTTATTAAAAGAAAAGAGCGAAACCGTTGGGCAAACTACGGTGTACCGTCAGCTTGAAAAGCTGTGTGCCGAGGGCGTCGTGCGCAAATTCGCAGGCGCGGATGGCGGCGGTGCCTGCTTTCAGCTTGCGGAAAACGGCGAGGTCTGCAAGGCGCATTACCATTTGAAATGTACCGACTGCGGGGCGCTGTTTCACGCGGAATGTGATTTTTTAGACGAGCTTTCCGCCCATATTCGCGCCGAACATGGCTTTGTGATTGACGGCAGCCGCACCGTGTTGTACGGCTTATGCGCCGACTGCGTGAAAAAGGAGAACAACACTTGAACGAACGGATACTTGCCTTACACATAGAAACCGAGAGCGGCGGCGTTTTGGGAATTTTTTTAGATACGCTGTTAGATGCTTTGAAAATGTTGCCGTTTTTATTCGCGGCATTTTGCCTGATTGAACTTTTGGAACACCGCGCGGGGGAAAAATTAAGCCGCTTTTTTGCGCGCTCCGGCAAAGCCGGACCTTTGGTCGGCGCAGTACTCGGTTGCGTGCCGCAATGCGGGTTTTCGGTTTTGAGCGCCAATCTATATGCGGGCGGAGTGATTACTCTCGGCACACTCTGCGCCGTATTCCTGTCCACCTCGGACGAGGCGGTACTGTTGCTTGCCGCTACGCCGTCCGCCGCGCCCGATATTTTGAAGCTGCTGCTCGTCAAAGTGTGTATCGGTATTGCGGCGGGGTATCTTGTGGATTTCCTGTTCCGTAAAAAAACAGACAGCGACTTGCAATTAAAGGATTTGTGCGACCACGAGCATTGCGGCTGTCACGAGCACGGCGGCGTGTTGCGTCCGGCGCTGTTGCATACGGCAAAAATTTTCGGCTTTGTATTTTTAATTACGCTTGTTTTGAATTTCTTGGTGGAATTCTTGGGGCACGAACGGTTGGAGGCTCTGCTTTTGCACGATTCGGTATTTCAGCCGTTTTTGACCGCGTTGTTTGGGTTTATTCCGAACTGCGCCGCGTCGGTGCTTCTTACGCAGTTGTATTTGGAGGGCGCACTGCAATTCGGCGCGGTGGTTTCGGGACTTTGCACGGGCGCGGGTGCGGGACTGTTGGTGTTGTTCCGTGAAAACCGCAATCCGAAAGACAATTTGAAAATATTGGGCATTCTGTATGTTGCCGCCGTTGTGCCGGGTGTGATTTTGCAAATTCTCGGTATATAAAAAAGTTTTCCGTATGCGCTCGAAAACGCATACGGAAATTTTATTTTTTACAAATTCTTGCAACACTTTTTACGGTATGATAGTCTATTGTTGTGAAAGGGATTTGAAAAGCAGAGGGGGCGTTTGTATGGACTCCAACGAAAAACGATTGCTCAAAGATGCACAGTCCGGGAACGCAGAGGCGTTCGGCGCGCTGTATGCGTTGTATGCACAGGAACTGTATCGCTACGCCTGCGCAATCCTGCGTGACCGGCACACCGCCGAGGACGCGGTGCAGGAAGCCTGCATAAAAGTCTATACCAACATTCAAAATATCCGAAAACCCGATGCGGTGAAAGCCTATTTTTTCAAAACCCTGCAAAATACCGCCAAAACCCTATTGCGGCGCGGTGCGTTTGCGATTTGCGGAGACGAAATCTCTGAAGAAAGCCCCGCACCCGACAATACGGAATTGGCGGCAACCGACCGCACCGATTTGCAAAATGCGCTCCTTCGTTTGACCGAAGAGGAACGGCAAATCGTGCTGTTGTCCGCGGTGGCGGGCTTTACCTCCAAAGAAATAGCCGAGACGGTGGATTTAACCGCCGGCGCGGTACGCTCCAAGCTATCCAGATCCCTTGAAAAGCTGCGTACATATTTGTCGGAAAAGGAGTGTGCAGAATGAAATCCCGAAAAAAGTATGATGACATTTATCAAAGAATACAAACCGACACCGAAACCAATTTGCCCGAAAGCTTACAGCCCGAAGCCATTGCGGCGCTCGTAAAAGATACGGAACAAACCAAGAAAAAGCACCGCGCGGCGCGGATTATATTTGTTTCCGCAGCAGTTTTGGTCGCTGTGCTTGCAGGCGTCGGCGGGGTACGGTTGTTCAACCACACCCCGATGGTGGAAACGCCGCAAACACCGCAACAAAGCGTTTCGGCGGATTTGGACGACGCCCATTTGCGATCGGCGGCGGATTACAAGGAAATTGAGGACTATTTTGCCGCGCTGCAGGCAGAGTACAAATCCCAAAATCGCGGCAGTGTGTGGAACGATGCCGTTCAACTGTTCGGCGCGCAAAAATACAGCATTGAAATCGCCGACGGCGCAGTTGCCGAATCCTTTAACAGCGGCAACACTGCGGCAACCGGTGCCGAAGACGCCGCCACAGGCACTGCCGCTTCGCACGGCGAAACCAACACGCAAGTCGAAAACATCGACGAGGCGGACATTCTCAAAAACGATGGTGCATATCTGTATTTGGTACAGCGCACAGACACGCCTTGCGTGGAAATTTTGGACATTCGTGACCGCACAAACATCACCCTTGCCGCCGTGGCACAGTTGCCCGCGGCAAACGAGGGCGAGCGCATTTCGGTTTCGGAAATCTATGTGCACGAAAACACATTGGTGGTGCTTGCCGCAGTGTATAACGATACCGAAAGCGGCGGTATAGACTATGCGCGCGGCTGTTACGCGTACTATGTGCAAGCCGCACGCACCCTTGCGGCGATTTACGATATTTCCGACCGCAGTGCACCCGTGCTTTTAAATACCTACGCGGTGGACGGCAGTCTGCTTTCTTCCAGAATGGACGGCGACACGCTTCTGTTGCTGACCAACTACAATGTGCCGATTTACAAAGACGAAACCGATATGAAAAACGCCTGTGTGCCTTGTTACTATAAGGACGGCGAAAAAACGCGTTTCCCCGTAAACGATGTGAAACTGCCCGAAAATGTTGATGATACTGCCTATTTGACCGTCAGTTTGATAGATACGCAAAATCCCGCCGAAACGCCCGCAGTCAAAGCGGTGCTCGGCGGCGGAAGCGACATTTACTGCGACGGCGACACCTTGCTTGCGGCGCGCACCGAAGCGGAATCGAATATTTCCGAAGTCGGCGACATGGTCACATACAGTATGGTGGATATGGCGACGCGGCTGTACGCCTTTGACCTGACAGACGGCGTGTGCTACAAGGGCTCTGCGAAAATCCAAGGCACGGTGCTCAATCAATTTTCGATGGACGCGTACAACGGCTACTACCGCATCGCCACCACAGCGCAAGACGGCTGTATTATCACCGTATTAAGCCGCGATTTGGAAACGGTCGGCGTGCTTTCGGGCATTGCGAAGGGCGAAGACATCTACGCCGCACGGTTTATGGGGGATACGGCATATCTCGTGACCTTCTACCAAACCGACCCGCTGTTTGTGGTGGATTTGAGTAACCCCGAAGCCCCCGAAATCACAGGCGAACTGAAAATCCCCGGTTTCTCGAATTATCTGCACCCGTATGGGGAAGGCTTGCTCATCGGCGTGGGGCAGGACGGCACGGACAACGGCACAACAAGACATATTAAAATTTCGCTGTTTGATGTGTCTGACAAAGAAAATCCCAAAGAAATCAGCAAGCTTGTGTACGGCGGGAACAGCGGGTATTCTTACAGCGCGGCGCAAAATGACCACAAAGCCTACCTCTCCTTTACGGATAGCGGCGAATTTGCCGTGCCGATTTACGAATACAACAACCGCGGCACAAATACGGCATATGCAAGCGCGGTAACGGTGGAAAACGGTGAACTGAAAATCACAAACACCTATACGCCCGAAGCTCGGCAAAACGGCGAGACCTACTCCGTTTACAGCGACGAAATTCAGCGCGTCACTTACAGCGGCAACACGGTATATACCTTGTCCGATACGGCGGTGACCGCTTTTGACCGCGCAAGCGGCGAAATCCTGTGCACATACAGCACGCCGCAATACGAGGAGGCGATTGCACAATGAAGCAGACATTTCAAAAATGCATAACCTTTTTCGGCACTTTTCTATTGAGTTGACTTGCGTTGCGTTTTTACTTCTTCCTGTTAAAACCCTCGACAGAGCTTTTGGGGGCGGAAAGCTTCTTTTGGGCGGCTGTTGGGCATATGGCGGCAATCAAAACGCTCATTTCCCTGCTTTTCTCTCTTTTCGCGCTGTTTGTATATTATTTGACTTTTATTTTAGCATATATGTGTAAACACTCCTCCCGTACATTCTGTAAACTATCTTACCAGACTATACACTACGGTTTTTCAAACGGATATTTAAGCCCCATTTGCTTACGGCACGCATCCATAATTTGCATACAGGCGGCGGTGGCGTCAAACGGAATAAAATCGGATTCGGTTTTTCCCTGTCGAATTTCTTCGGCGACGCGGGTAAATTCCGTCAGGTAATCGGTTTTGCCGCGAAAAATCTGCTTGCCGTTCTCGTTTTGCAAAATGGCTTTGGACGCCATATGAAAAAACACAGGCAGACGGATTTCCCCTTTGCTGCCGACGATTTTACAGTCCTCGCGCACGTAACAGAGCGACATTTTCAGCGTACACCGAAAGCCGTCATAAAAAAGAGTGACGGTTTCACCTATATCAATGCCGTTTTTGAGTTTTCCCGTGCATTTTATGTCTTTTGGCACACCGAACAGATTATAGCAATAGGTAATCGGATAAATTCCGATATCCAACAGCGCGCCGCCTGCGGTTTCGGGCGTTAACACGCGTGAGGTTTTCGGCATCAAAATGCCGGGGAATGCGTAATGAATGACCACATCTCGTATTTCGCCTATCTCGCCGCCTTGCACCCAATCCTTCACCGTCAGCGCCACATCGGAAAACCAAGTCCACATCGCCTCGCAAAAATAAGTGTTTATGCGTTTCGCCGTTTCCACGAGTGTATGCACATCTTGCACACAAACGCCCACAGGCTTTTCGCACAGCACGGGTTTGCCGAATTCCATTGCACGCACGGTATAGTCCACATGCGCGGTGTGCGGCGTGGCGATATACACCGCGTCCACATCGTCACGGTTGACGGCGCTTTCAAAATCGGCAAACGCCTGTGCGCCGTATTTTTCGGCAAATTTCTTTACCTTTTCAAAATTGCGGCTGTAAACGGAAACGATGCGGTGGTCGCCTTTTAAAATATCCTTTGCCGTGGAATGGGCAATGTTGCCGCTGCCGATATACGCCCAACGGAATTTTTCCAAAATGCTCACCTACAATTCGTGTTCAATGATTGTATTCTCTAAAACAATTCGTCCAACAAAATATAATACCGCAGTTTTTCTGTATCTTCTTGAATATTCAACAGGCTGTAAAGCTTATTTTTCGCTTTCAAAAATACATCGTGCGGGTTCCCGCACAAGTCACACAAATTGTATTGCAAAGAACGCACGCAAAGAGCAATATCCTGCCAGCGGTCTGCAACACCCGCCTTACCCAAATCAATAAACCCAACGATTTTGCCATTTTCTGCAAACAAATTCGGCAGACAGTAATCACCGTGGGTAAAAACCAAATCCTCCGCCGGCTGATGTGTTTTCAAAAAATCGTATAATGCATCTAAATCTGCAAAACCGTTTTTGCCGAGGGTATCCGGCTCAAAGTCCTCTGTATCAACTAATCCGTTTTCAATATTGTATTTAGCCTGCGGCAGTCTTTTATTTAAACGGCTGTCCAACGGACAAGCCGAAATATCCACGCGCCACAACTGTTTTAATCCGTCCGCAAGGGTGGCAACCGTAGTTTCAACATCGCCGGCGCACATATCACAAACAGGTACGCCGTGTATTTTAGACATTAACAAATAGTTAAAACCGTTTTCTTGCTCAAAATTGAGCACTTGCGGCACGGGCAGTTTGCCACAGAGCCACTGCAAAGCCTCTGCCTCACGGTTTGCATTCTCGCCTGTCTTTTCAATTTTCAATACAGCGTTCTTTAAAAGATATACGTTCGAATCCGATTCACCGACAGTGTCCGCTGTCCAATATTTCCCTTTGATTTTATCTGCAATGCTTTTGGGTAAGGCAGGATATTGTGTCATTTATTTACTCCGATACGACTGAAATGGATTTGCACGGTCATCATATCACAAAAAACGCGGCTCGGCAAGATGCCGAACCGCGTTTGGAGCTACTGGGCGGACTCGAACCGCCGACCTGCTGATTACGAATCAGCTGCTCTACCAACTGAGCCACAGTAGCATATAAAATTGGAACCGACGCGCCGTTTTCATACGGTTGCGCTCACAGCCCTTATATTATATATGAGTTCTACACAGATTGCAAGAGTTTTTTTCGATTGGGGGTATTTTTGTTGTAGGCGTTTTCGCACCTTTGATTGCGGCAGAGATGACCCCTGCCGCCTGCGGTACTTGTCATTCTGAAGCGCAAGCCGAAGCATCTCGTTTCGCGCATTTTCATTTTGCGCTAGCAAGGGTTGCTATAATTTTATGGAACGGTCAAGACCGTTTCCTACAATTCGTAGGGGCGAACTGCGTGTCAAGAGTAACATGGTAAACACCTGTGTAAGGACATGGTATACACATTATGC
>JBJEPR010000196.1:0-38154 GCA_051881335.1 Candidatus Fimenecus sp.
CGGATATTCTCCCAAAGCACCTTGCCCGTATCCGCCTGCAAAGCGGTTACACCCGCCGCGCCGCCGGCATATACGATACCGTCCGCCACACACAGCGCCGAGCTTGTCGCAAGCGCATTGCCGAAGTTGACCTGCACGGTCCATTGCAATACGCCTGTATCCTTCGCAAGGCAATACACATTGCCCGCCGCATCCTGTGCATACAGCGTATCCCCCGACAGCACCACATTGTTTTTGACGGCATTTTTGGTTTTATACTGCCAAATTACACTGCCGTCTGTGGCAGACAGACAATAGACACCGCACGCGCGCGGCACATCGTCCTGCACGGTGGCAGTATAGACCTTGCCGTCCTGATACACTGTGTCGCAGAACAAAATGTCTTCTCCCAAATTGGTTGACCACACAGCGTTCTGCGGTGCGGCGGCGGAAGCTTCCGTAAAATCGTAATAGTACATTTTTGTGGTAACCGTGCCGTCCGCGTCAATCAAAATCTGCCGTGTGCCGCTTGCCGACGAGTCAATGCCGCCGCAGTCGGGGCGCGGGGCACTGATATTCAACACGCCGTTATTTTCTTCCACATAGTTATAATGATAATGCCCGAACACCCACGCAATCAGATTATATGCTTTCAAATCGAGTGACAGTCCGCCGCTTTTCAAAACATATGTGTCCGACGGGCTTTGCGTATGGTTAAACAGCACGATTTTCTTGTTCGGGTCGGTATTTTTCAGGTCATTTTTAAGCCACAGCAACCAATCCCGTTTGCTGTACCGCGACGACCTATCCGCCCCGCGGCCGAACGGGGTGACAATATAATGCACATTGCCGACCTCAAACGAATACCAGGTCGGCCCGTACAGGCTTTCAAACAGCTCCTCGCCGTATGCGCCGTCCACATAATCGTGGTTGCCGATGCAATAGTACACGGGAAGCCCCATTGTTTCGGTATTCATATCTTGAATGTGGCGTTTTAAACCCGCTTCATAGCAAATGTCGCCCGTATGGATTAAAAAGGCGGCATTTTGCGTTTCGGCAACCGTTTTAATGTGTGCTTGCCAATCTCCCGTACCGTTCTCGCCGATTTCGGTATCGGAAATCTGCAAAAAGCTGTGCGCCGCTCCGGCGGGGACAGCGGACTTTTCCAGTTTGAAATCATAGCTTTCGATTGCTTTGTCTGTGCGGATATAATAGGTCTTTGCGGTATACCCTGCGGGGGCGGTGAGCATAATGAAATGCGTTTTGCGCCAGCCTCGCAAGGTAAAACAGCCGTTCTCATCGGTTTTGACCACATTTCTGCCGTCGGAAACACTTGCACCCGCTACGGGCGCGCCGCTTTCGGCTTCGGTAACTTTGCCCGTATACGGGCCGCCCGTGCGGAACACGACTGCCAACACAACTGCCGCAACAAGCACGACTGCCAACACAACAAGCAGGATAAGGATATTCTTTTTCGACATTTTTCTCCTCCGCAAAACTTCCCCGCACTGCGGGAAAGGAATTTCCTGTTGCCGCGCCGCCTTACAGGGTCTTTTTATACCGCCGTACGGCAAGCCCCAACGGATAAACCACATCTAACTGGTGGAAAAACGAGCCGTCCGCCATCGGGCAAATCGTAATCCCCTCGGATTCCACCAAATGCGGACCTGCCGCGCGCGCCATCACGGCACGCACCGCGCCGTTTGCAGGATTGATAGAATAGATATGCTTGGTTTTCCAGCTATCGTGACAGGATATGTAAATCAGCCCGTTCCACATTTCGCCGCCCTGTGTTTTTTCTACGGTAAAATCAATCGGGATATGCCGAATAAACGATAAATCATCGATATGGAATTCGTTGATATGGTCGCAATGGTCAAAATAGCCTGTATACAGCAAACGGTTTTCCTTGTCTGCGGCACACCACGGCAAATTGCCGTTCGGCTGAATTTCACCGCCGAGAATGCGGTACTGCCCCGTGAATTCAAGCGTTTCGGCATCGAACACACCGAGGCACGGGTGCGCACGGTCTTTGTCCTCAATCGCAACATAGATTTTGCCCTCAAAATAGGTGCACCCGCCGTAATGGTTGAAGCCCTGTTCGGCAAGTACTTGCGGCAGATACCCGCCTTTTTTCAGCACAAGCTCGCCCGTTTGCATATCGATTTTGGTAAGCCCTTGATAGTTTAGGGGGACAAATGTGCCCGTGCAGTAATAATACCGCCCGTCATTGGTAATGCCCTGCGCCGACGCAAAGCAATCCGTGCCCGTATAATAGCGACTGCCGACCAATGCGGACTGGCCGTACAAGGGCTTGCCGCCGCGATCCACGATTTTCAAAAGCTGTTTTCCCGGTTTCATAGCTTCCACCTCTCAAAATTTGATAAAAACAGTATAGCAAATCGCGCCGCAACTTGCAATCCCCGCGTTGGTGCAATGCAAATGGAATGTAGATTAAATTTGAATTTAGCGTAGGGAACGGTCACGACCGTTCCCTACGCGTTGTCATTCTGAGGCGGTAGCCGAAGAATCTCGTTCCGCATATTTTATATTTTGTTCTGTTTGAGATCCTTCGCTTCGCTCAGGATGACAAATTAAAATTTATATTACGTGTTTCCATTACAAAACGGCGCAAAAATGCCCCGACAAGCGAAACGCCGCCTGTCAGGGCAACCTTTTGAAACTTGGATTTTATGCTTTGTTTTTCTTGTGCTTACTATACAGCCGCTCAAAGAATTTGACAATTTCCACAAGCGGGATAATGCTGACTGCCAACAACAGTGCGATGCAATACTCTTTCAGGTCGATAAACTCAAACCCGAATGCATTCCGCAGGAACGGAATATAGATAACTGCCGTTGTGGTAACGAGCGAAGCAATCGTGGACAGTGCCAAATACTTGTTCTGATGCCCAATCGTGAAAATCGAGCCCTTTTGCGAACGCATATTCAACGAGTGGAAAATCTCGCACATCGACATCGTCAAAAACGCCATCGTCATACCGTCGGCACTGTTTGCGATTTCCCACACGCCGGCTTCGAGGCGATGCCCGACGAAATACGCCAAAATCGTCAGCACGGTGACAAGCAAGCCCTGATAGGCAATATCGCCGCCGACGCCGCCCGCGAAAATGCCGTCTGTGGATTTACGCGGCGGGCGTTTCATTAAATTCTTTTCGCCCTTTTCCATACTCAGCGCCAGTGCGGGGAAGCAGTCGGTCACCAGGTTAATCCACAACAGGTGTACCGGCTTCAAAATCGTAAAGCCCAAGATATTGGCGAAGAAAATCGACATAACCTCGCTCAAATTGGAAGCGAGCAGGAACTGTATGGATTTGCGGATATTGTCATAAATGCGTCTGCCCTCTTCGACAGCGGACACAATCGTGGCAAAGTTATCGTCTGCCAAAACCATATCGGCAACATTTTTAGTAACATCCGTACCCGTAATGCCCATACCGACGCCGATGTCCGCACTCTTAATGGACGGTGCGTCGTTGACGCCGTCGCCTGTCATCGCGGTAATCATACCGCGCGAACGCCACGCGTTGACAATGCGCACCTTATGCTCGGGCTGGACGCGCGCGTATACCGAATACTGTGTGACCTTTTCTTGGAAATCCTCGTCAGAAATCTCATTGAGCTCTGCGCCCGTAATCGCCTCGGACGGGTCGCTGATAATCCCCAACTCCGTCGCAATGGCAACGGCGGTATCCTTGTGGTCGCCGGTAATCATAATCGGGCGAATGCCTGCCGAACGGCACTCGGCAATCGCGTCCTTTACTTCGGGGCGCACAGGGTCAATCATACCGACCAAGCCGACAAACACCAAATCGTGTTCAAGTGCTTCGGGACTTTGGTCCTCGGGGACGGTATCCAGCGTTTTAAAGCTACACGCAAGCACGCGCAAAGCACGGTCGGCATATGCCTTGTTCTGTTGTAAAATTGCCGCACGGTCTGCCTCGGTCAAATCGGCAGGCGCACCGTTTTTGAGAATTTTCGTGCAGTTTTTCAGCACCTCGTCGGGTGCGCCTTTGGTAAACTGCAAAATCCCATCGGCGGTTTTGTGCACCGTGGTCATCATTTTGCGCATCGAGTCAAACGGTGCTTCACCGATGCGCGGCGCGGCTTTTAACAGGTCATTTTTATTCAAATTCAACGAGAGCGCATACGCAACCAGCGCCGCCTCCGTCGGCTCACCGACCAAATTGCCCTCGCTGTCGATATTGACATCGGTACAAAGCGCCATACCTTGCGCCAGCAGTTTTTCGTCATCGCCGTAATGCTCGACAACGGTCATTTTATTTTGGGTGAGCGTTCCGGTTTTATCCGAACAGATAATCTGCGCACAGCCGAGCGTTTCCACCGCGGTCAGTTTGCGGATAATCGCATTTTTCTTCGACATCGTGGTCACGCCGATGGACAGCACCACCGTGACAACCGCCGCCAAGCCCTCGGGAATTGCCGCAACCGCCAGCGATACCGCGAGCATAAACGAGTCGAGCAGGAATTCAAAGTTCGGGGTGTTGCCGCCGACAAAGCAACGGACAATATCGAAACCGAACATAAAAATACAAATGCCGAGCACCAAAAAACTCAAAATCTTGCTCAACTGCGCCAGTTTCTTTTGCAACGGCGTCTGCCCGTCTTCGGCGGCGGCCAATGCACCGGCAATTTTGCCCATTTCGGTGTCCATCCCCGTGGCGGTAACCACGGCGCGCCCGCGCCCGTACACCACCGACGAGCCCATATACATCATATTTTTGCGGTCACCGAGCGGCACATCCTTTTGGTCACCCAAGCCGATGGTCGACATAATTTTATTGACGGGGACGGACTCGCCCGTCAGCGCCGCCTCTTCGATTTTTAAGCTCGCACATTCAATAATGCGCGCGTCGGCGGGCACCGCGTCGCCCGCTTCGAGCAAAATGACATCGCCGACAACCAAGTCTTCGCTATGGATTTCCACGACATTGCCGTCACGCAGCACCTTTGAGGTTGCCGCCGCCATTTCCTGCAAGGCTTCAATCGCCTTTTCCGCCTTACTCTCCTGATACACCCCGAGCACGGCGTTGATAATAACCACCGCCAAAATGATGACCACATCGGTCGGGGCTTCGTGCTCCATAATGGAGGTAATCGCCGAAATGACCGCCGCGACAATCAAAATGATAATCATCGGGTCTGTGAACTGCTCTAAAAATCTGCGCACGAGGGATTTCTTTTTGCCCTCCTGCAATTTGTTTTTGCCGTTTTCCGCAAGCCGCTTTCCCGCCTCGGCGGCAGTCAAGCCGTTTTCGGTACTTTTGACTTCAGCAAAAACCTCTTCTGTGGAATGCAAATATTCTTGCATACCGTTTGCCTCCTTTTGGTTTTTCTTTTTAAGAAAAAAGACCTTGCGGCAGAACCGTACATTCTGCCGAAGGTCTGGCTACCTAATCACGCGGGATTTTAGGCTCGATGACCAGCCGTATACGGCATGTATGTTGACCATCGAGTAAAAGCTACTCCCCTTCTGCGGGCAAAAGCGCCGCAAGGATATTTTTCCAAAGAGCAGTATACCACTGTAATCAACACTTGTCAAGTATCTTTTTGCGGGAACAGGATATAGTTCAGTATACCCGCATTTTGCGCGGCGGATACCTGTTCGGGCGTGTCCGCAACCACAAACAGCGCTTTGGTTTGATAGTTTTCCGCCAAACGGTTTTCCAAAAGAGCGCACGCCGTCGGCACATACTGCTGTGCCTCTAAACCTGCGGTATAGGTAACATCGCCGATTGCCGTGCCGTCCGAAAGCTTCTGTGTACGCATATCCACGGCGCTGTATTCAGCGGCACTGTCGAAAATCCCGCCGCCGTATAAAGACGCACTGCCCGAAAGCGCCGCCGACAACGGCATATTTACCGCAAGCGGCACATCGCCTGCAACGGCCGCCGCCTGCTCAATAAAATCGTGCAAAATCGCATTGCGGCTGAAAAGGCTTTCCGCCTCACCCGGGAAATACGCACGGTCGATATAGCGGCTTTCGGGGAATGAAACGCCGTCCAGCAATATCATATCCGCGCCAAACTCGACCGCTTCGTTGATTACCTGCAAAAGATAGGTGCGCGCCGTTTCGGAATACGGATTGAGCCACGGGTTGCCGCCGTTGCGGGCGCTGTCATCCAACCATATGGTCACACCGTCGGCTTCGGTCACCGCCGCGCCCGGCAGATTTGCCGCCGCCACGGGATCTTTGAAGCAATATACGCGAAAAATAATTTTATAGCCGCTTTCTTTCAAGCGTGCAACGGTATCTGCCGCCGTCGTCACCGGCGTCCCTGCCGCACCGATTTCTGCCGCCGTACTGCCGTCTGCCGCAGTGCAAAGCTGCCCGTTTTCATTTTTAAAATCCACCAGCACCGCGTTTGCAGACTGCGCCGACAGCGTGCTTTGAAACAAATCAAAGGCAATCCCGCCGCCGAGCTCGTCCGCATTCATATACACCGCCTGCCACTGCCCGTCAGAGGGAGCGGCGGTTGCCGAGCCGTCCGACAGCGGGCGTTTGGACAGCGTAAACACAACCGACGCCACGGCAAACACAACAAAGAATGCCAGTGTCAGACACACCGCATAGAGAATGGTGTTGTTACGCTCTTTTTTGCGGCGCGCGCGGCTTTCACCGATGGCATACTTCGTACCCGTGCGGCGGCTCGGATAGTTTTTGGAAAACGGATAATAGCTTTTTTTGCGTGGCTTTAAATTCTTATCGTTTTGAAACATGGTCTTCTCTTTTCCGATAACGGGGACCTTACACGCCCAAGCCTCTGCCCGTCAGCCCCGTAAAAGCAAGGGACAAAATTGCGGTATAAATGAAAATCGCAGGCGTGCCCTTAAAGGCTTCGGGTATGTGTTCGTTTTTGTCGATGGCGCGCAGACCGAAATTGATAAGCAATACAGCGATAATAAACGCCGCCCCCGCACCAAGCCCCGCGCCGATGGCCTCAAACACGCCGAACGCCGCACGGTAATTGATGAACGGCACGGCAAGCACCAGCGTGTTAAACGCAGCAATGCCTAAGCGGCGCACGGTGCGCGGTTTCGCTTTCACAACATACAGAACAAAAATCAGCGTCACCAAATACACCGCCACAAGCACACCGACAAAAATCAGCGCGTGCCAAAACACATTTAAGGTATGCACGGCGGGAATTTGCTCTAACAGAACGCAAAGCAGGGAAACTGCCGTAGACAAATAGATAATGAAAAAGCTCAGGGGATATAACTGTTTCGGCTTTGCCGCCATACGGATTGCCTCATCTGCGCCGTAGCCGCCCGAAAAAATTAAATTCTGAAACAGGCAGGCATACATTGCTGCAGAAAATAAACTGCCGAGTATACTCATTCGTCCTTTTCCTCCTGTTCCTCTGCTGCCGCAGCTGTCGGCGTCGGTGCGGGTTCCTGCGCAGAAGCGGGTGCTTCGGCAGTATCCTGTTGTTTTTGTTTATATAAATCCAATTCCGTCAGCATCTCGTCAAAATCGGACAAATAATCCTCCCGCGCGGTGCGGTGCGCACGCGTTGGCCTCGTTTCCCCTTCTGCAGACGGAATTTCCGGCTTTGATACCGCAACTTTCTTTTCGGCTTTTGCCGATTTTTTCGAATTCCGTTTGGCTGTCTTCGGCGCTTTCCCCTTTTTCTCTTTTTTGGGTTTTTCGGGCGCGTCTTGTTCTGCCGCGTCCGCTTCCTCATAAGGATTAAAATCTGCATCCAAAAGCGATTTCAAACTGCCGATATGCGACTGGGAAATTTCTTTCATGGAAAACGCCTGCTCAGGATGGGCGTCGGGGGATTTCTTTTGCAATATGCCCTTTATCGCCGCCGCAAAAAAACCAAGCAGCAAAAAGCCGCCGAACGGCATCAAAAAGCCCTTTAACTGCACAGGCAAATACAAATCCCAGGAGTATATCGTGCCGCTGCCGAAAATTTCGCGCACTACACCGATAATCAGCGCGACAAACGCATACCCCGCCGACGCGGAAACCGCGTCCACAAAGGTACTCTTAAATGTATTTTTGACTGCAAAGCGTTCGCAGTGGAGCGCCACCAAGGAATTGACCGCCAACAGCGGCAAAAAGATACCCGCCGCATTCGCCTCATTCGGCGTAAACCGTTCAAAGAACATAAAAAACGGAATGTTGATGCCCACGCCCAAGACAGCGTAAATTGCCATACGGAAATAGCTCGGCACTTTTTTGAGTGCCAAACAAGTAAACAGCTCGATAATCACCAATTCGGCGCACGAGACCGCCGCAAGCATAATTGCCGATTTCAAGGAAACCGCCATCGCCGCCACGGGCGCCAAGCCGACCGCTTCGAATAAAACGGGATTTTTATACAGCGCACTATCGCGCACACTTTGCAACAGTTTTTTCCCGGACTCAGACATCGGCGCCACCTCCCTGCTCTGCCGCCGTTTCCACGGCCGCCGCCTGCGCCTCGTGCAATTTTCGGCGCTGTGCCTGTTTGCGGTGGTGCTCAAACCGTGCTTCGGGGAATTTGTCAAACGCCGAGGTCAGCGCATTGCAGAGCAATACGGCAAACACAGCGCCCTCTTCAAATGTGCCGAAACAGCGGAACAGCATCGTGATAACACCTGCCGAAACGCCGTAAGCAATCCGCCCCCAAAAGCGTTTGGGCAACACAGATTCCTCCGGCAGTAAAAACAGCGCCGCGAAAAACAGCATCCCGCCTGACAGCTCCATAAAGACCGATTGCAGCCGTCCCGTGGTAATCCGCGGGAACAAAAACGCATAGACCGCCGCGCCGAGCAGGCAGGAAACCGCCACCGTAAAGCCTTTTTTGGAGCGCACCGCCAAAAACAGCAATGCGCCGATCAATGCAATCACACAGCCCGTGCCTATCGGACCTGCCGTATTGCCGATTAAAACATCAATATAATCCGCCGCCGTTACACCCATTGCAGTGCTGTTTTGCAGCATTTGCGTTAACGAAACGCCTGTGGCAAAGCCCTCACTGCCGTATACGGCAACCGTCGCGCCGCTTTCGGGCAAAACGGGATAGGAAAATACATAGTCGGGCAGGCACACCGCGACAAATGCCACGCCTGCCGCCGCAGGGGAAAACAGTAAGGTGCGCGCCGTTCCGAACGGCACCTTCACAACCAAAACGGCAAACGAGGTCGCCAAAAGGACAAGCCAAATCGGCGCGGACGCAGGCAACAGCAGTGCAACTGTCACACCGATGACCGCCGCAGACAAATCCCGCAATGCGGGTACTGTTCGGACCGCGCGCATACCGATATACTCACAGAACATCGCCGCCAAAGCGGAAATAACAATTAAAAGAATGGCTCTGCCGCCGTAATAATACCACGCCATAACGATGGGGGCGGAAAGCATCAAAAGACGGTTCAGCATATATTTTTGTGTGGTTTTGATTTCCGCCTGCATTTCGGGCGTGAATACGCGCCCGTCTGCCGGTATTTGCACTTCTCTCGGCAAAAAATCCACCTCATTTTCCAATAATTTTGCATTGCCAAAGGCCCGTCCGCACAATATGATGAAAAGAGAAATCTTTTTTACGGAGGGCGTATGATGGAATTACATAAAACTTCCGAACACGGACTTTGCGCGCACCTGTCAAAGCAGGAGCTGTCCGCTTATCAACTGACCTTTGACGAATTGCGCCGTCAAGACACGCGCACCGAAGCCCTCATCGGGGCGATTTTGACGCGCGCCGAAAAAACGCTCGGGTGGGCACTGCCGCCGCGCGGCAAGCTCTTTGTAGACGCTTTGTCCGGCACCCACGGCGACACCATTTTATTCTTGACCGCACGCACCGCGCCGACGCGCTACCGCGTGAAAAAACAGCCGTTTACGCTCCTTTGCCGCACCGCTTCATCGGACACGGTGCTTGCCGTCCTTCGCCGCTTACAAAGTCCGCCGTTTGCAGACGCCGTCTGCCGACTGTACCGCGACGAAACCGCCTATTTCCTGCAAATATCGTTCCCCGCGGCAAACGCGTTACGCGCTGGACGCGCGGCGCTCGCGGAATACGGGGAAGTGTTTGCGTGTGACGCACAAACGCAAGCGTATTTGTGTGAATACGCCGTGTTTATCGGCAAAGCGCCTTAAAATCGGCTATCGTTTTCTGCATATCCGCGCTCGAAAACAGCGCGTTGCCCGAAACGAACACATTTGCACCCGCCTTTGCGGCGACGGCAATCGTTTTTGCGCCAATGCCGCCGTCCACCTGCACATCCATATTTTCAATCCCGCGGCGCGCACATTCTTGCCGCAGGGCGGTGATTTTCGGCATCATATCCGCCATAAAGCTCTGCCCACCGAAGCCCGGCTCCACCGTCATCACCAATACCATCGAAAGGCGGTCAAGATATGGGTACACTGTTTCAATCGGCGTAGCGGGTTTCACGGCAATCGCCGCCTTTTTACCCGATTGCAAAATCAAATCTATCGTTTCGGCGGGGTCGCCGTCGCTTTCGATATGAAAGGTGATGCTGTCCGCCCCCGCTTTCAGAAAATCGGGAATATATTTTTGCGGGTCTGAAATCATCAAATGCACATCAAACGGCAAATCCGTTGCGTGGCGGATACACTTGACAATCGGCGCGCCCAAGGTGATATTCGGCACAAAATGGCCGTCCATCACATCAATATGCACCATATCCGCCCCCGCCGCCGTGATGCGGCGCAGTTCGGGCTCTAAATTGCCGTAGTCGGCGGAAAGAATAGACGGAGAAATTTGTATTTTCATTTTCGGTTCCTCTTTTTTACAGTTATGCCGCTGATTCGGCTTCGGTTTGCGCCGCAGTGTCCTCCACGGGCGCGGCGGTTGTCGTTTCGGGGGCAGAAGTCGTCGTTTCGGCCGCTACCGTGGTCGCCGTTTCGGGCGTCGCGGTATTTTGCAGGGCGCTGATATAGTAACTGCCGTCCTTTTCACGCAAAGTGACTTTCATATATTTGTCGGGCTCGGGCGCAACCATATTGCCTTCGCTGTCCTGCGCCCACTGGTCGCCGCCGAGATACGCCACGGTCAGCACAATGGAATTGTTCGTTTTGTCCAAATCCACCACACGCGGCGTATAGGTCGGCACAATACCCGTTAAGGGAATGGTGTAGGTCTGCTTGCTCGCGTCATAGGTGAACTCGTAGCCGTAGCCCTCCACCGTACCGTGCGTGGGGCGGATTTCCGTGCCGAACAGCTTTTCAAACGACGCGGTCACATCCGCTTCGGGGATAATCATTCCGCTTTCGCCGTATTCATACCGGTCGGGCGCAAGGTCACTTTTTAAAATCGACCAAATCGCAATGTCAATGAGCTGTTCGGGATTGGCATTGGTAATATCGTCAAACGCGTCGGGGTCGTTCATCACCACGGGGGTCAGCATTTTGTTGTACTCGTCGAAATTGCGGCTTTTCTGCACGGCATTTTTTGCCGCGCCGACGCCCGCTGCAATCACCGTGACTGCGCCGACAATCGCCAGCACCGCAATCAAAAGCCCCAGCGGAAACGCCCAACGGCGTGCGCCTTTTTTATGTTTTTTCGTTTTGCCTGCCATAATGGTTCACCTCATCTTATCTGCCCGTCGCCGTAAATTTTATATTTCATACTCACAAGCTGCGGCAGCCCCAACGGCCCGCGCGCGTGCAGTTTTTGGGTGGAAATCCCGATTTCCGCCCCGAAGCCGAACTCGCCGCCGTCGGTAAACCGCGTACTTGCGTTGTGATACACCGCCGCCGAATCGACTTCGTTTAAAAACCGCTCAGCAGTTTCTTGATTTTCGGTCACAATGCATTCGCTGTGTCCGGTGGAATAGGTATAAATATGCGCAATCGCTTCGTCTATGGAGTCCACGATTTTCACAGACATTTTATAGTCGAGATACTCTTTGCCCCAATCGGTTTCGTCGGCAGGGGCAATTTCGGGGCAAATTGCAAGCGCGCGTTCGTCGCCGTACAGCTCGACCTGTTTTTCATCTAAACGCGCCTTGATTTTCGGCAGTGCCTTTTCGGCAACTGCGCTGTGCAAAAGCAGGCTTTCCGCCGCATTGCACACCGACACGCGCGAGGTTTTGGCGTTATATACAATCTCCGCCGCCATATCGGTATCGGCGTCTTTATCCACATAAATATGGCAGTTGCCCACGCCCGTTTCAATCACGGGCACAGACGCATTTTCCACCACGGCGCGGATAAGCCCCGCCCCGCCGCGGGGAATGAGCACATCAATATAACCGTTTAACTGCATCATTGCCGTTGCGCTCTCGCGGGTGGTGTCCTCCACCAGTTGCACACAGTCGGCAGGCAGCGCGGACTGTTCCAGAGCGCTGCGCATTACGGCGGTAATCGCGGTATTGGAGCAAATCGCCTCTTTGCCGCCGCGCAAAATCACGGCGTTGCCCGCCTTTAAGCAAAGGGACGCGGCGTCGCTTGTCACATTCGGGCGGGCTTCAAAAATCACGCCCACAACGCCCAGCGGCACAGTCACCTTTTGGATTTTCAAGCCATTCGGGCGGACGGTTTCGGAAAGCACCACGCCCACGGGGTCGGGAAGCTCTGCCACGGCGCGCACGCCGTCCGCCATCCCCGCGACGCGCGCGTCGGACAGCGCCAAGCGGTCAAGCAACGCATCGGTCAGCCCGTTTTTGCGCCCGTTTTCCAAGTCTTTTTGATTTTCTTCTAATATATATGCGGTGTTTTGCAATAATGCGTCCGCAATTTTTAAAAGCGCCGCGTTTTTTTCAGCGGTGCTCGCCGTCATCAGCGTGCGTTCCGCCGTTTTGGCGCGAAGCCCCAGTTGTTCCAATACAGTCATAGGTTTCACCGTAATTTTCAAATTATTTTTTGCCGACAAAGAAGGTGCCGACCTGTTTGCCGTCAAGCGCCTTGTAAATATCCGCAGGTGCACTCCCGTTCATTACAATCACATCAATCCCCGCTTCGGTGGCAATCTGCGCGGCGTGGAGTTTTGTGACCATACCGCCCGTCGAAAAACGCGAGCCGTGCCCGCCTGCGGCGGCAATCAATTCGGGGGTGATTTCGCGCACCTCGGGGATAAGCCTTGCGGCTTCGTCCTCCAAGGGATTTGCGTCATACAGCCCGTCAATATCGGTCAAAATAATCAGTGCGTCCGCGCCGATGAGCTTTGCAACAATGGCGGAGAGGCTGTCGTTGTCGCCGTAAACGATTTCCTCAACGGCAACCGAGTCGTTCTCATTGATAATCGGAATCGCGCCGAATTCAAATACTTTTAAGAATGCATTGGTGAGATTTTCGCGGCGTTCGGGATTGTCGACATCGCTCTTGGTCATCAAAAACTGCCCGACGGTGTGCCCGTATTCGGCAAAGAGCTTATCGTACATAAACATCAATTCACACTGGCCGACGGTCGCCGCCGCCTGCCTGCCGGGCGTGTCCTCGGGGCGTTCGCGCAACCCCAATTTACCGACGCCCACGCCGATTGCCCCCGAAGTAACCAGCGCAACCTCCATACCGGAATTGACAATATCGGACAGCACCGACACAAGCTTGTGCATTCGCCGAATATTCGTTTTGCCCGTATCGTAAGTGAGTGTGGAAGTCCCCACTTTCACAACCAACCGTTTTACATCCTTCAAAATCGCCAAAATCTCGCCCCGTTTATGTAAAAATGAAAGTCTTATCTCCCTGCCCGAAAAACGGGCATAGATATAAGTATAAACAGTATACCATACTTTTGCAATTATCACAACAAAAAAATCAAAACCCGCGGAAACAGCAATGTTTCGCGGGTTCTGCGCAATTTGAATGTTTTGATTTGGTTGTGGTTTGCGGAACGGTCAAGACCGTTCCCTACAATTTCGGTTCTCTGTTTTATTCTGCTTCGGTATCCTGCGCCGCCACGGCAATGCCGAGGTCGGAAAGCTGAAGCGCGTCCACCTGGGCGGGGCACTCGGTCATCGGCTCGGAGGCGTTTTGCACCTTCGGGTACGCCACGACATCGCGCAAAGAGTCGGTGCGCAACATTTGCATACACAAACGGTCCAGCCCGATGCCCATCCCGCCGTGCGGGGGTGCGCCGAAACGGAACGCGTCTAACAAATAGCCGAATTTTTCCTGCGCTTCTTCTTTGGTAAGCCCCAACAGGGCAAAAATACGGCTTTGCAAAGCGGGGTCGGTAATACGGATAGAGCCGCTGGAAAGTTCAATGCCGTTGAGCACCAAATCATAGGCTTTGGCGCGCACCTTTGCCTTGTCGGTTTCGAGGTAGTCAAGACACTCGTCCATCGGTGCGGTAAAGGGGTGGTGCATCGCGACATATTCGCCCAAATCCGCATCCCAATCAAAGAACGGGAACTCGGTAATCCAAAGCAAATTGAATTTGTCTTTCGGAATGATGTCCAATTTTTCGGCAACGGTCTGCCGTAATGCGCCGAGAACGGAAAGCACCAAGCTTTCTTTGGCATCGGCAACAATCAGCACCACATCGCCCGTTTCGGCTTTCGCGGTGTCGAAAATCGCCTGCAACTGCTCCTCGGTCATAAATTTTGCGAACGAGCAGGCCGTGCCGTCGGGATTTAAGCGTGCCCACGCAAGTCCTTTGGCGCCAATGCCCTTGACGAACTCGGTCAATTTGTCAATTTCCTTACGGGTGAGCACGCCCGCCGCGTTTTTCGCGGTGATACACCGCACCGTGCCGCCGTTTTCGATGGCGCCTTTGAATACAACAAATTCCGTGTCGCGCACCGCGTCGGTCAAATCTGTGATTTCCATTGCATAACGGGTATCGGGTTTGTCCGAGCCGTAGCGGTTCATCGCCTCTTGATAGGTCAAGCGCGGCAGAGGCGTTTCAATATCGACGCCGATTGCCTCTTTGAACACGCGTTTCATATAGCCTTCACCGAGTTGGAGCACATCTTCCATATCGACAAACGACATTTCAAGGTCAATTTGCGTAAACTCGGGCTGACGGTCGGCACGCAAATCCTCGTCGCGGAAGCAACGCGCAATTTGCATATAGCGGTCAAAGCCCGCCACCATCGAAAGTTGCTTGTAAAGTTGCGGGGACTGCGGCAGGGCGTAAAAACTGCCCTTGTGAATACGCGACGGCACCAAAAAGTCGCGCGCACCCTCGGGGGTGGAGCGAATGAGCATCGGCGTTTCGATTTCGATAAAGCCGTTTTCGTCAAAATAATCGCGCGTAATTTTGGTGATTTTGTGGCGCATTAAAATATTTTTCTGCAAATCGGGACGCCGCAAGTCAAGATAGCGGTATTTGAGCCTTGTAAGCTCCCCTGTCTGTGAATTTTCAACAATTTCAAACGGCGGGGTTTCGCTTTTGGAGAGCAGGCGCAAATCCGTGACTTCCAATTCCACATCGCCTGTCGGCAAATCGGGGTTTTTCGCCGCGCGCTCGCGCACCACGCCTTTTGCGGCAATCACATATTCCGAACGCAGTGTAAATGCCTTGTCAAAAATTGCACGGTCGGTGCTTTCGGTAAACGCCAGCTGCAAAATGCCGCTACGGTCCCGTAAATCCACAAAAATCAGTGCGCCGAGGTCGCGTTGTTTCTGCACCCAGCCGCAAACCACCGCCTCTTTACCGATATCCGCGGCGGTAAACTCGCCGCAATACTGCGTGCGTTTTAATCCGTTTAAAGTATCCATCAGTTTGTGCCTCCCAAAATTTCGGCAAGCTGTGCCTCGTCGATGCCGAGCGACTCAAAGCCCGACATTGCGTCTTTTATCACGATAGATTGGAATGTGTCGGTGAAATCGTCCAACGAAATTTCCGTCAAGGTGCCGTCTTTCATATTTTTGAGTTGTGCTTTGCGCGTTTCGAGCTCGTTGTCCCCCAAAACCACCGTATATAAAGCGCCCAATTTATCGGCGTATTTCATTTGCGCTTTTAAGCCGCGCCCGACGGTATCGAACTGCGCCGCAAGCCCTTCATTGCGCAAATCGAGCGCTAAGCGCGCCGCTTCGAGATTGGCTTTGTCGCCCATACTCGCAAAATAAATATCACAACCCTTGCGGTCGGGGAACGGGGTGTTTTGCGCATCCATTAAAAGGAGTAACCGTTCTAAACCCATACCAAACCCGCAGGCAGGCATCGGCTTGCCGCCGAGTTCTTCCAACAGCCCGTCATACCGTCCGCCGCCGCAGACCGTGCCCTGCGCCCCGATTTCATTCGAGACAAATTCAAACACTGTGCGGGTGTAATAGTCCAGCCCGCGCACGATTTCGGGGTTGACGGTGAAATCAATTTGCATCGCGTTTAAATACCCTTGCACCGCGTCAAAGTGGGCGCGGCAGTCGTCGCAAAGGTAGTCCAAAATCTTGGGTGCGCCCGCCGAAATCTTGGAGCAAACAGGACTTTTGCAGTCCAAAATGCGCATCGGGTTGCGGTCGAGTCTGCCTTTACAGGTTTCGCAAAGGTCGGCTTTATAACTTTCAAAATATGCTTTCAGCGCCTTTTGGTATGCCGCGCGGCAGGTAGGACAGCCGATAGAATTGATTTCGAGCGTTAAATTTTTGACGCCGAGATAATTGAACACTTCGTTCGCAAGGGCAATAATCTCCGCGTCCTGCGCCGGACTGCCCGCACCGAAGGCTTCCACACCGAATTGGTGAAATTCGCGCAGTCTGCCCGCCTGGGGTTTTTCGTAACGGTAGCACGAGGTCAAATAATAGATTTTCTGCGGAAGCGCTTCGTTGAAAAGCCCGTTTTCGAGAAATGCGCGCGCCGCGCCCGCCGTGCCCTCGGGGCGCAAAGTAATCGAACGCCCGCCTTTATCTTCAAAGGTATACATTTCCTTTTGCACCACATCGGTGGTTTCGCCGACAGAGCGCTGGAAAAGCTCGGTATGCTCAAACACGGGGGTGCGCATTTCGTAAAAGCCGAAGTTTTCGGCAATTTCGCGCACGGCGCTTTCCACATACTGTGTTTTATAACTTTCCTTGGGAAGTACATCGAGCGTACCCTTAATTGCATTGGTAATTAAAGCCATTTTGATCACCTATAATAGAACTTTTCCCCCTCCCGAAGCAGAGGGGGAAAGCGAAATTTGTTGTTTTGTTTATTTGGGATTGACAATATCGCGCCAATCGAGGTCGCCGCGTTCAAGCGAATGGATAATCGCTTCAGCGGTGGCAATGTTGGTTGCCACAGGGATATTGTGCACATCGCAAAGCCGCAAAAGATTGTTTTCTTTCGGTTCGTGGGGCTTGGGATTTAACGGGTCGCGGAAAATCAGCAACAGGTCGATTTCATTGCAGGCAATGCGCGCGCCGATTTGCTGGTCGCCGCCCTGCGAACCGCTTAAAAAGCGGGTAATGTGTAAGCCTGTTGCCTCTGCAACCATTTTGCCGGTTGTGCCGGTTGCGCAAAGGTTATGGCGCGAAAGAATACCGCAATAGGCGATACAGAACTGGGTAAGCAATTCTTTTTTTGAGTCGTGTGCCATCAAGGCAATATTCATACATTCTCCTCGCTTTCATCGTGTGTTTGCTGCGGTCGCGGGTAGTAAAAATTTCCAAAACTGTTAATAGTATAACAAACAGCGGGAGAAATTTCAATCTTTTTTTCAAAAGTGCACAGATTTTAACTTTTTTTCACGAAACGGCACACTTTCCCCGAGCAATCTGCGCGCAATACGGTCAAACGCGTCCGTTGCAGGCTGTGCAGGCTGTTCCCCTTGGGGAAGCAAGCGCAAATACATATCCTCGGGCACCGCCCCCAACAGCCGAAGTTCGGTCAAATCCACCATTTCGTCTGCCGATTTTGCCGCGCCGCGCCGCACATCGCCGGGCGCATAGCGGTTTAACAAGAGCCGCATTTGGGTGTCGGCGAGCGTACCGCGCAAAGCGTCTGCCGCCGAAAGTGCCGCACGCGCCGAGACCGCGTCGGGTGTGGCGACCAAAACGCCCTGACCCGCCGCACCGCCGAGCACTTGTAACAGATCGGAAAGCCCCGCTCCGGCGTCTAAAAAGCAAAAATCAAAATCATCTGAAAATTGCGCAAGCATTTTTGAAAATGCCGCTTCGGTCACAGGCGTTTCCAAACGGTTGGGCGCCGTCAGCAAAGAAATACCCGTTTTCGGGTCGGTTAAAAGCGCGTCCGCCTTTGTGCAGTTCCCCGTGAGCAAATCAAGCCACGAATATACCGCCCCCGTGCCTAAGCCCGTCAGCAAATCAAGCGCGCGCAGGCCGATATCGCAGTCCACCAGCAAAACCCGCTTTTGCAGTTTTGCGAGCGCACGGGCAAGGCAGACTGCCGCAGTGGATTTCCCGACGCCGCCCTTACCGGACGCAAATAAAATTTTCTCCATTTCCGCCGCCCTCCGCAAATCAGTTCAATACGGTATTATAGCCCTGCTGTGCCGTGTAATTTTCCGAAGTGTTAAAATACGCTTTGTAGATATCCGCCACCAAAACCGCCGTTGCAGAACCGCTGTTTAAGTTTTCAATCGCTACGGCCACCGCAATTTCGGGTTCCTCATAGGGGGCGAACGAAATCATAAAGCCGTTTAAGCCCTCCACAATCGAGCCGTTCACTTTGGCTTTGGATTCCGCCGTACCGGTTTTTGCCGCCACCTGCACGGGCAAATCTTTAAACGCCGAAAGGCGCGAGCCCAAGCGAAGCATACCCTCTTTGACAATGCGGATATTGTTCTCGGAAATGCCGGTTTCGTTTAGGACCGTGCCGGTATTTTCGAGCACGGTTTCTTTATAATCTGCGGATTTTACGCTTTTCACGAAATGCGCCTGATACCGCGTGCCGCCGTTGGCAATGGTTGCCGCGTAATTGGCGAGCTGAATGGGGGTAAACAGGTTGTCAGACTGCCCGATGGCCGCTTGGACCGTATCACCGGGGTACCAAGTACCGCCGTGCGCCTCGCGGTAGGCAATACTTGCAAGCACGCCCGTAGACTCGGGAATTTCCACACCGGTTTTTTGCCCGAGGCCGAGCCTTGTGCAATACTCGTTCATTTTGTTGATGCCGAGCAGTCTGCCCGTTTCATAAAAGTAGATATTACAGGACTGGTTTAACGCTTCTTTCACATCAATACTGCCATGATAGCCTAAACATTTGAAAGTGGTGTCGGCAAACTGCGTGTAGGTATGCGTACAGCGGAAGGTGGTACTTTCCGTAATCACGCCTTCTTCCAGCCCTGCCAACGCAATCGCGGGCTTCATTGTAGAGCCGGGCTCATAGGTTGAAAGGAGCGCTCGATTCCACAGCGGGGAGGACTTGTCCGCCGCCAAGGTATTGTAATCCGCATAATAGGTAGCAAGGTTGTAGCTCGGATAGGTTGCGCACGCAAGCACTGCGCCGGAGTGCACATCAATCACAACCGCCGAACCGACCGCCGGAATGGACTCCTTATCGCGGTAATTCTGAATGAAGGACGCAAGCGCGTCCTGCACCTGCTTTTGGAATGCGGAATCAATCGTCAAAATCACGGCGTCGCCGTCCACAGGGGCGGTGGTGATTTCCGATTCTTTATTTCCTTCGGCGTCGGTGGTGGTTGTCATCACGCCGTTTGTGCCGCGCAGATAGTCCTCCATCGCGCTTTCAATCCCGAATTTCCCGATGGTATCGTCCATCGCATACGCGCGCAGAGAAAGGGTTTGTTTCTCTGCCGCTGAAAGATTTTCGTCGGCAGAAGCCTCGTCATAAGCGGTTTTTTTCTCGTTATATTCCTCCGCATTCAATTTCCCGACCACGCCCAAAATATGCGGCGCAATTGTACCGTCTCGGTAACTGCGGCGGGTGGTCACACGAATGTCCACGCCTTGATAAAACGCGCTGTTTTCTTTGATTTTCGCCGCCAAATCGTTCGAAACTTCATCGGCAAAGGTATAGGGGTTGGACGCTGAAAACGAAATCTTTTTTAAAGAATAGCAAACCGACGCGATTTTGCGCGCGTCCGTTTTGCTGTAATTTTGCAGGGAAAATTTCTCAATCAGCGAGTCAAAGCAATTCTGTGCCGTGGCATAGGAATTGAGATGCAATACATCGCGCGATTTTAAAAATGCAATGTCGCTGTCGGCATTTTCTTTGTATTGTATATCGCCGTTTTCATCGAATACAAGCGGCAAATTGTCGTTCCACTCGACGCCCGCTTCTTCGGTCAGGTGAATTAAGGCGCACAAAATCTCGTTGCGCTTTTCCTGCTCCTTCGTGGACGGAAAATAGGACGCGTCTAGCACGATGGAATTGACCTGTTCATTGGTCACAAGCGGTACGCCGTTGCAGTCGAGAATTTCGCCGCGCGCCGCCTTGACGGTCGTTTCGGAGGTACGCAGTGCCACCTTTTGGGTAGAATAGTCCTCCGCGTGCACCACCTGAATACGGAACAAATCCGCAAAAAAGAGGGCAAAGAAAAACACGACCGCGAAAAATCCCGCTGCGGTGCGGATTTTAAAGCTTTTTTTCTCCATAGCGGACTCCTTACAAAATCAAAACGAACAACAAATCGGAACAACTATTGTATTCGCGTGCGCCGCATCACAAAGCGCACCAACAAATACACAATCGGCGTAAACAACACGGACAGCAGTGCCGCCGGCAGATAGTAGCGCACAAACAGCCAGCCTGCACCGTCAATGCCTTCTGCCAACACGAAAAGCACCGTATACAGCGCGGCATACAGCAAATGCGCGCCCAAATTTAAGAGCAGTGCCGTAATCAGGTTGTTGCGCATCACGGTATTGATCAGAATACCGCACACGGCACCGACCACAAAAAACAAAAAGGCGTGGTACCCGTCGCCGAGCGGCGAAACGGTATCCCACAAGACACCGGCGAACAGCCCGAACATCGCCCCGGCGATTTCGCGCTCAAAAAGCCCGAGACACACCGTAAAGGTCAACAGAAAATACGCCCGTATCCCGAAAAATGCGGGAAACCAACCGGGCGTGTTTTGCAAAAGATGCGCAAGCAAAATCAACAGAACGAAAATACTGCGCCGCACCAATAGAATTTTCTGCTGTTTACGCATCGCCCTTCCCCTCGAAGTCTGTAATTACAAAGGCGTCCTGCACTTCGGACAGGTCAATCGCAGGCTCCAGCTCGGCATAGTACGAAATGTCGCCTGCTTCTTTTTCCACACCGATCACCGTACCGATAATTAAGCCGCGCGGGTACACGCCGCCCACGCCGGAGGTACAGACGATACCGCCGGGCGCCACCGCCGTACTGCGGGAAAGCCCCGTCAATTTCAGTTTGCCGTCCACGCCCAATTTGGCAGTGGTTTCGGTATACCCCGTTTCGCCCGTACGGATTTCATATGCCGCGGCGTTGACCTTCGGGTCGCAAACCGACAGCACCGTGCAGGTCGTCGGCGTCACTTCGGACACCAGCCCGATTAAATATTCGCCGCTGATAACAGGGTCTCCGACCGAAACGCCGTCATTCTCGCCGCAGTTTAATACAAACGAGCCGAACACATCTGCCGCATCGCGCCCGATGACCGTACCCACGGCGAATTGGAAATCGGGATTTTTTTCCTTAACCCCCAAAAACTTTTCATAGCTTTCGACCTGTTTTTGGAGCTTTTCATAGTCTACCAGCTTGCTTTGGTACTCCGCCACCTGCTGTTCCAATTCCTCCACACGGTCTTTATAGCTGTCGGCAGAGATAAATCCGCCCGAAAAATCATCAAATTTTTCGGCAATATATGCACAGCCCTTTTGTAAAGGGGAAAACACCGTACCGATGACAGAGGTCAGCGGAGAAGTGCCGCCCGCAAGTGTTGCGGCAGCAATGATACACGCAAGCAACACCACAACGGCTGCAAGCAAAATTTTAAAGCTTGTACTTTTGAAAAAGTTACGCATAAATCTCTCCGCCGTTCAAAAAGCCGTACTTTTTTTGCATCAGTCGTAATTGCGTTTGCCGGTGATGCCCAAAATTTCATCGTTTTCCAAGCATTTGCCCGTACCGTCCACAACGCAGTCCAACGGGTTGTCCGCCACATGGACGGGAATACGGGTTTCAATCGAAATCAGTTTGTCAAGCCCGCGTAAAAGCGCGCCGCCGCCCGTGAGCATAATGCCGCGGTCGATAATATCCGCCGAAAGCTCGGGCGGGGTTTTCTCCAAGGTGGAGCGAATGGTATCGAGAATTTGATTAACGGGGTCGGACAACGCCTCGCGTACCTCTTCCGAGGTGATTTCAATATTCTTCGGCAGACCGTCTAACAAGTTTCTGCCCTTGACATCCATTGCGCCCTCCCCGTCATAGGGGTATGCCGAGCCGATTTTGATTTTAATATCCTCTGCGGTGCGTTCGCCGACCAAAAGGTTGTGCTTTTTGCGGATATAGGCGATAATCGCTTCGTCGAAATTGTCGCCCGCCACACGCGCAGACTGTGCGGTGACGATGTCGCCGAACGAAATCACGGCAACTTCGCTTGTACCGCCGCCGATATCGACAACCATAGAGCCGATTGCCTCGGAAACGGGCAAGCCCGCGCCGATGGCCGCCGCCATAGGCTCTTCAATCAAGCTGACATATTTTGCGCCCGCGCTTCTTGCCGCGTCGTGCACCGCTTTGCGCTCTACCTCGGTAACGCCCGAGGGGATGCAAATGAGCACCCGCGCTTTTGAAAACGGGGATTTGTTGATTGCCATACGGATAAATTCCTTTAACATATCCGAGGTAATTTCAAAGTCTGCGATAACGCCGTCCTTTAACGGGCGCACCGCCGTAATCGAACCGGGGGTTCTGCCGATCATCTGCTTCGCTTTGTCGCCGACGGCGACCACCTTTTGCGGATAGGCGCTGACATCGACCGCCACCACGGACGGTTCGCGAATCACAATCCCTTTGCCCTTAACAAATACCAGCGTGTTGGCAGTACCGAGATCGATACCGATGTCCTGTGAAAACAACATATTTCTCGTCCTTTCTTTTTAAAGATAAGGTGAGGGTAGGCGAATACAATATGCCGAAAACTTGATATTGCGCGTATTTTCACTTTTTTACCGTTGTCGGGCGTCAGCCCGACTGCCGGCTTAAAAGCAAAAATCCATCCGAACTCTCGTTGTTTTCGGTGCAGTGCAGTTTAAAACGAGGCGATTTTTAACGCAGTTCAAACGGGGACCTGCCGTTTTAAACCACATTGTGTTTGCCTCCCCTCACCTTAGACACATTTCTCCATTTTGCTTCTATTATAGCCTATCAAAATAAAATTCTCAACTGCCAAAATGTGAAAAGTTTATAAATTTCTCAAATGGATTTTGTGCAATGTAGGTCTTGGCGAGACCGCGCAGTATCCAAGCGACGGTAAATTTTAATTTGTCATCCTGAGCGAAGCGAAGGATCTCAAACAGAACAAAAAATAGAATGTGCGAAACGAGATTCTTCGCCTATCGGCTCAGAATGACAATCGGGCGGGCAAACACAGTTCGCCCTATAACTCGTAGGGAACAACCTCAGTGTTGTTCCGCGAAATTACATCGAAATTTACGGGCGGTCGAGGTCGACCGCCCCTACGATTGGTTGGATAAATTAAAATTTGAGAGGATTGAAAAAAACAAATATCGGCACAGCTAATACACATTTGCCCGTGTGACGGAAAACGCCCCGATGCAAAATGCATCGGGGCATACCTGTTTCTTTTAAATATTTACAAATCTTATGAACAATGCGTTCAAAAGGATTTACAGAACGCGTTACGCGGTCTGCCCGTCATTCTCTTCGTCCTTTTTGCGTCTGCGCACGAACAGGAACAGCAACAGGAAGAACGCAAAGCCGAACAAAACGGCGGCTTCCACGGGATTTTCACGAATTAACGCGCCCGTTTTGATAATCACGGGATTGTCTTTGATGATTTCACCGATATCCGCAGGTTTTTCCTCCGGCGGGGTTTCGGGTGCCCCGGGCACAACTGTCACGGAGCCGTCTGCATTGACAATAAAATCCAAATATACGCGTTCGCTTCCCTCGGGAACAATCACCAACTGTGTACCGTCCTCCAAGGTTTCGACCGTGGTTTCGGTCACATTGGTACGCACATCAATCACGAAGCTCTCCCGTCCGACGACCTCGCCGTCCGCAGTCGTGATTTCCACAGAATGACGGCCGTCTTTAATCACAGGAAGCGCATAGCGTCCGTTTTCGTCTGCCACGGTTTCGAGTTCGCCGAAGTCAAAGGTCAAGCTTGCTTCGGGCAACGGGGTATTTTTATCGCCGCTGTAAACACCGCCTTGCAAAGCCATACGGTGACAAGGGTCATCTGCAGCAGGCGGCGGCGTATCGGGGTCGCCCGCAGACGGGTCACCCGGCGCAGTACCTTCCCCTGCGCAGTCCTCAAAGGCAAAGACAATGTTCAAATCGGTATACACATCTGTGAGCGGTAACCGACCGTAGGTCATTTCCTCGGTGACATCTTCCCCGTTGACGGTGACAGATTTCAAGTGGCTCTCTGCGCCGCAAATGATTTCAAGATCAACCTCACCGTGCCGCGGTACAACAATGGTAGTCCCGCTGGGGACAACCTCGTCTTCATACAGCACATAGCCGCCCTCGTTGTACGAAATGGTAATTTCATGCTGGTCCGGCACAATCGTTTTCAGTTCCATGCTTTCGGCAAAAGCGCCCAACTGTAATGCAAAACACAGCAATACGCAAAGGACTGCGCTGCAAGCCTTTTTCATGAAATCACCTCCTTAAAAATATGCAATGAAAATCGTTACGGGGTTACGGGTGCAGTATAGGTTACGGTGTAGGTCATTGTGCCGGTATATTCACCGACAGCCGCGCCGCTGAAATCAGCAATCGTGACGGTGGTGGAGCTAGCCACGCCATTGTTCACTTCGGGGTAATCCTGTGCCGCACCGTTTTGTACGGTGAAGGTCAAGGTATCGCTGGTGTTCGAATTGGTCATCTCCCCGCCGGCATTTGCCTCCGCTTTGACAGTGAGCTTCGCCCCGATGCGTAACGCGCTTGTCACGGTGTATTTTGCATCCTGTGCAGCAGTGTCGCCCCAAGCGACGCTGACGGTAGCAGGATAGGTGATGGTATAGGTTTCATCGGTTGTCGCGTCAAAGGTTGTGACAACATCGGTATCGCCGGTTTGCGGTACGGTATCTTTGTAAATATATTCGTCCGCTGCAAATGCCGGCACGCAAAGTGCGAACAGCATTGTGAGCGCCAATACAACAGAAATTGTCTTTTTCATGGTTCGTTCTCCTTATTGAAACTATCGGATTACAGCACTTGTTACGGTGCGGCGTTTACGGTAACGGCAAAGGTTACGTTATCGGTGTATTCATTGATTGCCGCTGCGTCCCAAGCGGACTGTGCAACATCGACCTGCACGGTTTTGGTGAATGCGCCTGCCGCGACAACTGCCGCCGTGGTCGTGACATTGACATCGCCCGCCAAGGCATACGCCAAGGTTTCGCTTGCCGCAGAGGTCATAACGGGATTGGCGGGATTGGTCGGCGTCACGGTAACGGTAATGGTTTTGCCGGTTTGTAACTGGCTGACAACGGAGTAGTCAAACGCCGCGCTAGCATCGTCAACCAGAGTGCCCCACGGGATTTCCATCGACGCGGGATAGGTTACGGTAAAGCTTTCATCGGACGCAGAATAGGTGGTTTTCACCGGCACAACCGCCTCTTTCGGGTCGGCTGTGTTTTCATCAATCGTGCCCGTCGCAGCAAATGCCGGCACGCAAAGCGCGAACAGCATGGTCAGCGCCAAAAGAACTGCTAAAATCTTTTTCATCGTCCATTCTCCTCAAAAACGAAATATAAATCGGTTACGCAGTAACCACATTCACGGTAAACAGAAGGGTGTCCGCATATTCGCCGATAATGGCATTGTTCCAGTCGCTTTCCGCAACGGTAATTTTGGCTGCAGCATTTGTTGCGCTATCTGTCGGAGGATTGACAACGGGGCCTGCCGCAGTATAAGTGGTATCGCTGAGCGTGTAGGGCAGTTCCAGCGTTACGCCCGCTTCGGGAGCATAGGTCATAATATTCTGCGCATCTTTGTCTGCAACGCTGACTTCCAAATGTTTGCCGTATGCCAAATGGGATTCTACGGTATACGCAATGTCATACGCCGTTGTGGTCAACCACGGGATTTCGGTTTCTGCGGGAATCGATACGGTAAAGTTCTCCGCACTGCCGCCGCCGGGAAGCGTTGTCAGGGTTTTTACAATCGAGTCGCCTGTGCCGCCGTCCGCGGTAATATCTACCGTACCTGCCGCAAAAGCCGGCACGCAAAGTGCAAACAGCATCGTGAGTGCCAAAGCAATCGAAAGGGCTTTTTTCATAAATAATCACTCCTCAAAATTCTATATGCTTGCTTTAGGAAAGCACATCTACCGTAAAGGTTAAGGTGTCTGCGTATTCGCCGACCACTGCGGTGTTCCAGTCATCACCTGCAACGCTGACGGTGAGGTTCTTTTGTACGCCGCGGTCATTGACGGTATCATAGGCAACGGGGGTAACGGTGTCAAAATTCTTATCGCCGCCGAGGGTGTATGCCAAGGTCAAGGTGCTCCCGCCCACAGCATATTTCATCGTGTTTGCGCCGTCGTTTGAAACGGCAACCGTCAGATGCTTGCCGTATTTCAAGTGCGCTTCCACATAATAGGGCAGTGTGGTCACTGTATCGGCAGTGCCCCACGGCAAGGTGGTGTCCGCCGGAATGGTCACCTTGAAGCTCTCCGCATCGGTATCGCCGATACCGTCATCATCGGTATCTTTCAAGGTCGCCGTCTTAATGATGGTGTCGCCCGTGCCCGCAGCGGTGATATCGGTCGCCGCAAAAGCGGGAATGCACAGTGCCAGCAGCATCGATACTGCCAAAAGAACGGAAAGTAACTTTTTCATTTTTTTTACTCCTCTCAGAGAACGCTTACGCCGTAACCACGGAAACCGTGTAGGTTAAAGTGTCCTGATATTCTTCAACGACGGCTGTGTTCCAACTGTCGGAGGTAACTTTGACGGTCAATGCCTGCACAACGCCGGTATCGTTTACGGTGTCATATACCCACGGATTTTCGGCAGTGAATTCCGTTTTGCCGTCAAGGGTGTACGGAATTTCATAAACGGCGTCAGAGGTTTTCATTGTGCCGGAACCGGTAACAACAACCTTGAGGAATTTGCCGCGCATCAGATGCGCTTCGGTCTTATAGCTGACATCGGTGTCTTCCTGCCCCCACGGAATGGTGGTGTCTGCCGGAATGGTCACGAGGAAGCCTTCGGCATCATCATCATCGGGGTCGATTTGACCGTTGCCGTTGCTGTCCTTTTTGGTCGAAGTCTTGATAATAACATCGCCCGCGGTTTCAGTTGTAATCTCGGTTGCCGCAAATGCGGGCACACACAGCGCAAGCAGCATAGACACTGCAAGCAGAACGGAAAGTACTTTTTTCATAAATTTGCTCCTTTATAACAATTTTGTTTTTATAACTAAGCGTTTTTATATTCTGCCGTAAAAGTCAGCAGATCTTTGTGCTCGCCCGCCGCAGCTCTCTGCCATTCGGCGTTTTGCACTGTTACGGAAAGCGGAAATGCCTTGCCGTAATCTCCGGGGAGAAACGCGATTGCATCTGCCCCGTGCAGGGTATATGCGATTTTGCTGTCCGCATCGGTTTCGTGTACCAACCGGTATGCATTTGCGGAAGTCACCGTAACCTCTACCGTTTTTCCGGGCGGAATCAGCATCGTTTCCGCCTTAATTTCCCCGATGCTATGCGACGATGCTTCCCAGGGGATTTGCGTGTCTGCCGGGTAGGAAATCGCCCATGCGGCACTGCTCGCGCCTGTCGAAATCGTCATACTGTCAGCAAAACACGGTATCGTACAAAGCAAGAGCAACGCACCCGCAAGCAGAACGGATAAGATTTTCTTCATCAGCATCACTCCTCTCCTCTTACGGCGCCGGCGTATACGAAACCGTATATGTCAGCGTGGTTTTATACGCACCGACAGGTACCGACGACCAGCCGGAAACCGCAACGGTCGGCTTATTGGTCGGGGTAATGTCGGTATTGGTACCGGTAAAGGTTTCCGCCGCACCGAAGTTTGTCGGCGTGTAGGTCAGCTGTGCAGAAGTCCCCTCGGCACTCATTTGATTGGTGCCGTCGTTCGTCACCAGCACATCCAGTTTTGCACCCGCCGCCAAGTCACAAGTCACGGAATAGGATGCATCCTTCGCGGAAGAATCGTTCCAGTCCACGGAAATTTCCGCCGGATACGTGACGGTGTAGGTATCCACATGCGGGTCGGGCCCGTCGGTGGAGGTAAAGGTAACCGGCACATCTACGGTGTATATCACACCGCCCTCGATGTTATCCGAGTCGTAAACATTTAAGGTGATAGAGCCCTCATAGGTCGCACCCTTTGTCACATTTGCCGCCGTCGCGCTGTCTACGGAAACCTCAATCGGCACACGGGACAGCGTATTGGTCCCGCTGTTTAAGAAGGTACCGAGCGTCAGCTCCGTGTCGGCAGTCATACCGTCCACGGCAAAAGCATTCAATGCTGTATATTCTTCACCGGCAGTCTGTGTCAGCTTCAAGTCGGAAACTGCTTTGAGCGTAACCGTATGGTTATATCTTGCCGCCACATAAGACATATCGGCATATACCGTAACCGTCTCTTTGCCGCCGTTGTCGAGCGCCGCACCGGTCGCGGTAATATCATTCCCGCCGGTCGCGGCATCCTTCGCCGTTACTTCTGCCACAGGGAACAGCTTCGCCAGTGCCGCATAAGCCTCGCTCAATTCTTTCACCTGGAAATACCGCGGCAACAGCGCTTCATACTGGCCGAGACAATACTCAATCTCTTTCAGCTTATCCACATCGTCTAACGGTGCTTTCGCCGCAATCAGCGGAGAAGCATATGCGTAGGACGCATCAATCCGATTTGTATACTGCACAATCCCGCCCAAAGCTGTGGAGCCGTCAGGCTGTAGCTTTTCCGTTGCGTTGCGCCCAATCGCTTTAACCGCGTTATACATCTTTGCAAAGCTTGCCAGTTCCGGTGAGGTGGCATTGGTTACCATCGCCTTGGCAAACACGCTCATATCATTGAATTGCTGCAAGGTTGTATCTATATTGGTATTGGTGCAACTGATATACTTGATTGACGGGTCTGCCGTCAAGCCGCCCGTATCCGCCTCGTACAATGCGGCAACTTGGTCGCGGAAGCTTTGCGCCTCCGTCATATCGTCGGTCAGCTCCAAAATTCGCTTTGCCGCCGCATAGGCGTTTTTAAGCGCTGTCAAATTTTCTTCCGAAATTGACGCCTTTACACTGTCCGACGACCGCATATAGCCTTTTTCATACATCGCAACGATGTCCTCAGCCGCGGCGGCATCTGCAATGCCCAACGCGCTGTAATCAATCGTGCCCGAAGCATAGTCATACGGCGTGACCAGTTGTTTCCCATCTGAGGTAACATCGGCATTTTTCGCCTTGTCATCCAATGCTTCAATGGCTTGGGTCAATTCAATGTCGGTATCAAAGCGGGTATCCGGCGCCCACGCCTCTTTTGCCATTTCGGTCGCGTAATCGTCATACAGCGGCTTATAGGTTGTTGTCAGCTCGTTATATGCGCGAACCACATCGGGATGGGCTTTCTGATAGGCAGACAAATTATTATAAGCCGTTTCGCACGCTTCGTAGTTCGTCTTGAAAACGCCTTCACCGACATAAGGGCTTAACTCGGAAACCATACGCTCAAAATTGCTCGAGTCGTTGGTCTTGACCTTGAAGTATTCGTCCATATTGGTGACCGTAATGCCGTTATCCGAATTCAGCTCGGCTTTAATCGCATCCGCAGACATTGTACGGCTTGTGCAGGAAGGGTCATAGGTAAAGCCCATAGCATCAATTGTCACAGATTTGCCGACATTGCCACCCGTGAAATCCCAAAAAGCGACTTTCACCTGCTTGACCGTATAATTTTGCAGTTCGTTATCAAAATAGTACGGACTTGAACCGTTTGCAAGACGGAATTTGGAAAGCGGAATTTGGATAAAGCCTTGATAGTTCTGCAGGTTGTTATTTTCACCCGGCATAATCGTGGAACAACCGGCCCATGCGGAAATAATCGTTTCTTCATCCGGCGCGAGAGACAGCTCCACCGCTTCCCATTCGCCGTTTTCGTCTAACTGATAGATTCTTTGGCTGGCGCTGGAAGTACGCCCGGCGCAATAATAAAATACAACATCATTTCCCGTGCTTTTGTCCTCGCAAATGAGGCGAATATTCATTGCAAGATCTTGCACATCGGAGTAATCCAAATACATAACGAACGAATTCGGATAAGCGCTGCCGTAACGGGTATCATTTGTTGAATCTTTCCCATCAGATTTTGTCGATGTGCCGTCCAAGTACAAAGCGCTTAAATCAAGCCCCGGTAACTCGCTCCAAGTATTTGCATTCGCCCCTTGATAGGTGACCGAAACAACCGCATATTTTTTACTGGAGCCCGAATTGTTTAAATCACCATTCAAAATTGCAGTTACGCCTTTGGACCGGTTAAAGCCGCTATCCGTAATTTCGGCATCCATCCAAGAGTAATATGTCTCCCCATCCTCACCGAGCTTATTTCCGCTTGACGGAGTGTAGGAGGTCACTTCCCAACCAATTGAAAAATCAGTAGTATGCGATTTGTATTCGCTGGTTGTGTAGGAAACCAAATTTTTGGTATTATTCACATCGGCCGCAACATTATCCTGTCTTGTCGGCCAGTCATCATAATATTTTAAGGACCGTTGCCCGACCGTGTAATTCGTTTCAAAATCGTTAAACGGGATAAACGGATAGGCGCCGATGGAATAGCCGGTTTTCACCTCGTCACCCATCATCAAATTATAGAGCGTTAGGAATTTCTCCTCCATCTCCTTGCCGAGCAGTTCAAACTGCCCCAAGTTAAAGGATTGGTAGAGCGCCATTAGCTCTTTCAAAGTGGTTTTCAGCTCCGTAGAAGAGGTGTCGGCAAATTCCACCTTCGGCAGCTGCTCTACGCCGCGTTCAAATTCGGCAACCGCATTGTAGGATTTCGCCGCACTGCCGCTTCCGACATATTTTTCCATAAACGCTTTGGACGCAGTATAGCGCGCAACCGCTTCGGGATATGCGGTTTCCATTGAAGCGATGGCTTCCGCCACGGTTGAGCACCCGGGGAAGCAGTCAATATAGACCTCTATCAACGAATCAATCATATTCAGCGCATCCACATCGTCCAAGGACGGAATGTCGCCGCAGTATGTCAAAATATATTCTGCAATGGATTTCGGCACTTCCACGGTGCGGTCATAGTATTTGGCAATACGATACCCGTAGTCGCCGGAAAAGCCGCCGGTTTCAGTAGGGAACTGCACGGCACAGGTCGATGAAATCGCATTGGTGCTCGCGTCATAATCCGTGCCGGCAACCAAGCTGTCGGTGGTTTTTTGACAGAATATCACCTGGTCCAAATAAAAGCTCTTTTTGACCGAATCATCCGACCAACCGTCGATTTCAAAGCCGGCGGACATCATATCGTTAATTGCTTTCGGCGCGTTTTCACGGTCGATTTGGTAATTTTTCGACCCGTCTGCATTGTCCGTAACCGTAGCAGTTGTGCCAGGCGCTAACACCCAACCAATTTGGCGTTGGCGGCGATAATATCTCGCGTCCGACACAGACCAGCTCCCATTCCACTGGATATAAACATTCTGTATCAGCAAAGCTTCGTTGACCGGCGTACCTTTCGGGTTTACCTTCATTCTGTACGCTGCCAGGCTTTCCACCGTCATCGTGTCGGCGTAGTCCTCTCTTGTACCATACTCTACCGTTGTGGCTTCTGCTGTTGCGCTGGAGCCGTCCGCTAAATTGAAGGTCCAGCCGTTCGGGTTGTTGGACTGCAGGAAACGATGGCTCGCTGTAAAGGCATTGCCTTTTGCGTCACTTTTACTGCCTTCCACTGCGCTCGGATTCGTAACATTGGTATTGTCGCCGGTAATATACTGGTCCTCCTGCAACAGGAAGTACGAAACCGGAATACGGATATAGCCTTTATAGCCGCCGAGCCCTGACACATATCCATCGGTCATCGTGATTTCTTCCCACATCCCGTCGGCGTTCTGAATGTAAACATCGCCTTTTTCCCCTGCGGTATTGCTGTCCGCGCCGGTGGATTTCGTGGAGAAGAGAACGCCGTAGGCATCCCAACCGTCACCGTCCGTGCCGTCCCACCAATAATATTTATCTTTGTTGTTCGGGCGCAAATTAAAGGATATTCTGTCCAGCTCAACATCGGAGAGGTCTAAGTAGAACCAAACCTCCTGCGCATTTCCGAAGTCATAGTGTTCACGCGACCAAGAGGTATCAAACGAATACGCTGTACCGCTGTATGCACTGTTAATCCAAAAACGGTAGGCATTCGTACCGGACTCACCCATTGCGGTAAATTTGCCGTTCGCGTCTATCGCCTGGCTTTGCCCGTACTGCAAATAGTCTGCACTGTTCTCACTACCCGTGCTACTGGGCGAGACACCGCCGACTTTCCAAGAGCCTTTAGCCTCAAAGTTCAGCATTTCTCTGCCGACCCAGTCTTCCTCAGGTGCCCAGTTTTCCGTAATATTATAATATGGTGTTTCGCTGGCAAGGGTATGCGCCCAATCCGAAGCCCAACCCTCGTTATCCACAGCCATCAAGGCAACATCGTACCGCGCACCCACTTGATAGCCGCTCGGCAAAACTGACGCAATAGTTGCGGCGTCCACAGTAAGCTGCAAATCATAGTCTGCCGCCATCGCCGCAACGATGCTCGCGGTGTCATACGCCTTTTGCAGCAGCACCGTACGCGTGCCGTTGCTTTGCATCTCCGTAATCATTACGATATAGGAAGCGATATATTTGGTGTCTGCCCCGTCATATGTTTTTTGCGCATTGGCATGGGGGAAAGACACCGTAATGCTGTTGTCCGCATTCACGGTGGCAACAAAATTGACAGTAAACGCCCCCTCGCTGCTGTCCTCGCCCCAATACGGCGCAGGATCATACGCTCCTGCAGTCGCCGCCAGTGCAAACGGCAAAGACGACACCAAAAGCACCAAGCACATAATCAAAGCTGTTATGCTCTTTCCGATTTTTATGCTTTTCTTTTGCATAACGCGCTTCTCCTTTCATCGCTATACTTATAGAATACGAATTTTGTTGCAGGGAAAGCCCTCTGCCGCTTACTCGGCAGGCGCTTCCGCAATCACGGTTGTTTTAATATCCATATTGTTGAGCGGCCGCTGTTCTTGGTCAAAAGAAGTGGGCTTATAATGTAAAATCACATTGTAAGTTCCCTCCTCCAGCGGACGGTTCAGCGTGAATTTGGAAATCGAGTATCCGGGCGGCAACAGATTAGAGGTATAAATAATCTCGCCCGTGTCTGCCAATTCCATTTCAATCACGAAAAAGCAGGGGTTGCTTTCCGGATTGGAAAATACATAATTCTGCTCCCGCTGTCCGGCGACCAAATGCATTTCCGGCGCACCGTTTACGGTAATGTTGCGCCCGGAAGTGTCAATTTTTTCCGGAATGGAGAGCTCGCCCTCGCCCAAAACGGCGTTTGCATCAATCACGCCCGGCGCGCGGGTGGTTGTTTCCGGCTCGGCGTTTGTCGGAAGCACGGCTTTCAGCAGGAATGCAAGCCCCACCAGCAACGCCGCCGCCAGCAAAATCCAAAGCAGCCACAGCAACAAAACATCTTTGACAATCGACAGATATTCGTTCTCGCCAACCTGTATATAGCCGAGAATTTTGGCGTGCGGCATTTTGGAAACCGCATACACGGGCAGCTTCCCTTCCCCGCAGGTAACGGTGCCGATTTCCTCGCGCCCCTTGCCAATCTGCCCCACAACAGAAAATCCGCCGGCGGGATACAGTTCATCCATCTGTTTCTTTTTATAATAGGAAACCGTAAAGCGTTCCTTTTTCTTATTGTATACGCCGCCGCCGTTCACGGATACTGCGGTAAAAAGCTTTTCTGACAACTGCAAAACCTCCGAAAATTCAAATCACAAAAGCCTAAAACATAAAGCCAATTTAAGATATATGCAGGCCCAGACATAGGTATACATATATTTTTATGGATAGAATTATATGCACTTTGGAAAGAAATGTCAAGGCGGTTTCGTGAAAAAAGCGGGAATTTTACAGAATTTTTACAAAGTTTTTTTGTTGAAATAGTAAAACAGACTTATCGGTTTTTTGTTTATTTTTCCCATACAGAAAAAAGAACAAAAATTGCAGTACCGATACACTTTGCCGCCGAGCACCAAAAACAGACTATGCACATCGCATATGCGATGTGACACAAGCGCGCGGGCGGGCGCGGATTTTCTCCGAAAACGGGTACCGAACGGCGAGGGCAAGCCCCCCTACACGCACACAATCGATTTCGTGCGTACGGAACGGTCTTGAGCGTTCCGTAAAATTATATCAAATTACGCGGGCGCACACAGTTCGCTCCTACGCACGAAATGTATTTTGCCTAAATCATATGGAGCTTTCTCTTGACATTCTGCCGATTTTCATTTTTATTATATTAATTTTTGCAAAAAAGTCAACTATCCGTGAATTTTTTCAACCAAATAAAAATATATTATATAGTACAATGCCACTACGGAGGTGTTGATATGGTTGACTTTGGCAACAGAATTAAAACCTTACGCCTGCAAAATCATTTTACACAGGCGCAATTGGCAAGTCGGCTCGGCGTGACAAAATCCGTCATCAGCGCCTATGAAACCGGCTTGCGTATGCCGTCCTATGAAGTTTTAATTGCCATTGCGAAGCTCTTTAAGGTCAGCACGGACTTCCTATTGGGACAACAAAGCAACACAAATATGCTGGACCTGTCCGGACTGACTCCGGATGAAATAAAAGCATTGCGTGATTTGGTAAAGGCAATGCAGAAACAGTAAAATATGGTTTTGGTTCGGGTGCGTTTTCACGCACCCGATTTTTTTGACGCATTTCGGAAGCGGAGTCTGCGCACCGCAACATAAAATTTAATTCATTCAGCCAATCGTAGGGGCGGTCGACCTCGGCCGCCCGTAATTTTGATGTGATTCTGCCCCTCTGGCACGGCTACGCCGTGCCCCCTCCCCAACAAGTGGGGAGGGTTACGGAACGGTCAAGACCGTTCCCTACGCACGAAATCTATAGTGTGCGTGTAGGGAACAACCTTCGTGTTGTTCCGCGAAATCACATTGAAATTTACGGGCGGGCGTGGAAACCCGCCCCTGCGATTGGTTGATAAATTAAAATTTTGCACTGCACCTCTCAAAATGCATCTGTGTGCCAATCGGACGCCGCGTAAATTTCCCTCTTGCAACAGGCGGCGTTTCCTTGTATAATAAATGGCAGATTATCTTTTGCAGACGGGCGTATTGCTCGTTTCCTGCGTTGTAAGGAGTCGTACAACAGATGCTGGGTAAATTTGTCAGAGTGCGGGTTACCAAACCCATCGGGCGCTTTGACCGTGATACCGGCGTGAAGTATCTGCTGAATTACGGCGTCGTTGAAAGCGGCCTCTTGCCGCATTCGCCCGTTGCGGGCGCGTACATTTTGGGGGTAGACCACCCCGTGCGCAATTTTGACGGCCGCGTCACAGCAGTCATTAAAGATAAAAAGCGTCATGCCGTGTATCTGGTTGTTGCCCCGAAATCCAAGCGCTACATTATTCACGATATTGCGCCTGCCGTCAGCTTTATGCATAAAGGCCGCGGTGTTTCCATAGAATGCTTTTATGAGCGTTCGTGCGGCGCGGTGGTGTTTCGCGATATCAACGGCGAAAAGCGCTTTTTGCTAATTAAAAACAAGCGCAGTGCCCATTGGGGATTCCCGAAAGGCCATGTGGAAGAGGGCGAGACCGACGAGCAAACCGCCGCGCGCGAGGTGCTCGAAGAGACGGGTCTGCACATCTCGATTTTCCCCGATTTCAAGGCGAAGTCTAATTACACCATTCAGGGACGGATTGATAAAACCGTGCTGATTTTCTTGGCGACCACCACCGACACGCAAACCGTTATACAGCAAAGCGAAATCGAGGATTACATTTGGCTCGGATACGACGCGTGCTTAAATACGCTCAATTACGAGAACGACAAAAGCATTCTCACCCGTGCAAAGGCGTATATGGACGAGCACGATTTATATTGAGAAACAAAGGAGAACCGCTATGGCTGAAACCCTTGCCCAAGCCCTTGTGGAGCTGTTTCAGGACAAAATCCCGCCGGAACTGACGGCATTCGTGATTTCACTGCTGCCGATTTTGGAGTGCCGCGGCGGTATGATTGCCGCACGGCTGTTGGAAATGCCGTTTTTAAAGGCGTTTGTGATTTGCTATATCGGCAATATGCTGCCCATTCCGTTTATTATTTTGTTTATCAAAAAAATATTCGAGTTTCTGCGGCGGTTTAAATTTTTTGAAAAAATCATTGTAAAATTAGAAGGCAAAACCGAACGGAATAAAGACAAGGTGCTCCGCTACAAATCTTGGGGGCTGTTGCTGTTTGTCGCCATTCCCCTGCCCGGCACGGGCGGCTGGACGGGCGCTTTGATGGCGGCGCTGTTGGACATTGATATGAAACGCTCGCTCCCGATTATCGCGCTGGGCGTGTTTATTGCGGGGTTGATTATGTCGTTTTTTACCTACGGCATTTTCTCTATGGGCTAAACCAATATGGATTTCAGCGTACCCGTTTCGGTACGCTGATTTTTTCAAAAGAGGTGTTTTTTGTGGATGTACGCGTCGGCGATATTTTGGAAATGAAAAAGCCGCATCCTTGCGGCAACAAAACATTTTTGGTTCTGCGCGTCGGTATGGATTTTCGTCTGCGGTGTCAAAACTGCGGCAGAGAAGTGATGGTGCCGCGCGTGAAAATTGAAAAAAACATTAAAAAAATCCAACGGAAAGATGACGAACAGGTATGATAGAAAAGTTAGAGGGCATTGAAGAACGCCTTGCCGCCGTCAACGCGGAACTTTGCGAGCCGTCGGTTGTAAACGACCAGCAAAAATACGCCGCTTTGATGAAAGAGGCAAAGCAGTTGACGCCGATTGTCGAAAAATTTTGCGCGTATAAAGCCGTGAAAGCCGCAAATGACGAAGCGCGTGCCATTTTAGACGAAAGCGGCACAGACCGCGAGCTGCGGGAATTGGCGCAGGCGGAATGGGAAGAAACAAACGAAAAATTAGAAAAACTCAACGAAGAATTGAAAATCTTATTGTTGCCCCGCGATGAAAATGACGATAAAAATGTCATTGTGGAAATCCGCGGCGGCGCGGGCGGCGAAGAAGCGGCGCTGTTTGCGGGCTCGCTTTACAGAATGTATACGATGTACGCCGAAGCGCACGGGTTTAAAACCGAAATCATCAACGCCAACGAAACGGAATTGGGCGGCTTTAAGGAAATCAGTTTCACCGTCGAGGGCGAGGGCGCGTATTCGCGCTTGAAATTTGAAAGCGGCGTGCACCGCGTCCAGCGCGTGCCCGAAACCGAAAGCCAAGGGCGCGTGCACACTTCGACTGCGACGGTGGCGGTGCTCCCCGAAGCCGAAGAAGTCGAATTTGAGTTAGACCCCGCCGACTTACAGATTGATGTGTTCCGTTCCAGCGGCGCGGGCGGACAAAAGGTCAATAAAACCTCGTCGGCAATTCGGGTAACGCATCTGCCCACGGGTATGGTGGTTGAGTGTCAGGATGAACGCAGTCAGTATAAAAACAAAGACAAGGCGTTGAAAGTTTTGCGTTCGCGGTTGTTGGACATTGAACGCGAAAAGCAAAACGCCGAAATCGCGGGCGAGCGCCGCAGTCAGGTCGGCACGGGCGACCGCAGTGAGCGCATTCGTACCTACAACTACCCGCAGGGGCGCGTGTCCGACCATCGCATCGGCTTGACGCTTTACAAAATCGAGCAGATTTTAAACGGCGATTTGGACGAAATCATTGACGCGTTGATTACCGCCGACACCGCCGAAAAGTTGAAGGCAAATCCGAGCGAGTGAGTGCGTGAGCAACTGTGCATTGCACCGTGCGTTTCCCACCAATCGAACGAAAAAGCAGAAAACAATACCAAAAAAGCACGGTAGACAAATTTTGTCGGCTCTTTGTCAAATGTTGGGGAAAACAGTAAAAACAGAAATAAGAGATGAGC
>JBJEPR010000197.1:0-38009 GCA_051881335.1 Candidatus Fimenecus sp.
ACTTTCTTTGCGGCTTTCCCTGCCGGTGGTGGGGTTGAGTGCGCGTTCAGGCAAAGGACTGTCGGAATTTCGCATTGCCGCCGCCGCGCTTTGTAAATCCCCGCAGGACACCTGTTTTCAGACGGAATATCCCGCGCCCATCGAAGCGGCAATCCTCCGTTTGGAAAGTCTGTTTTCAGGCTTTGGCGGCATACTGCCGATGCCTTTGCGTGCGCTTGCAATCCAGATTTTGCAAGACGAAGTAAGCACAGTACAACTGTGCCGCACAAGCTTTCACACAAATCTCTATGCAAATCCGCAAACCGAAACGGCGGTTTCAGGTGTTTTTACAGAATTACAGGAAAAGGGATTTGACAAAACCCGCATAGAGGACGCGATTGCGGGCAGTATTGACCGCACCGCCAAGGAAATCGCCGACAGTGTTGTTACAGAAAGCAACAAAAAAAGAAAGCGCGTCCAAGACGCGCTCGACAACCTGTTTTTAGACCGAAAAACAGGCATTCCGATTATGCTGTTGTTGTTGCTTTTGGTATTTTGGATTACGATTGTCGGCGCAAACTATCCGTCCGAAGCACTTTCTGCCCTGCTGTTTCGCATACAGGATTATCTGCTGGTGTTTTGTGACAAAATCGGTGTTTCGCCGTGGCTGCGGGATATGCTGGTGCTCGGTATGTACCGCGTGCTCGCGTGGGTGGTAGCGGTGATGCTGCCGCCGATGGCGATTTTCTTCCCGCTGTTCACCTTACTCGAGGATTTCGGGTATTTGCCGCGCGTGGCGTTCCATTTAGACCACCAATTCCGCAAAGCCAACACCTGCGGCAAACAGGCGCTGACGATGTGTATGGGCTTCGGCTGCAACGCGGTGGGCGTGACAGGCTGCCGTATTATCGACTCTCCGCGCGAACGCCTGGTTGCAATACTCACCAACAGCCTTGTCCCCTGTAACGGGCGGTTTCCGACGCTGATTTCGATTATCACAATGTTTTTCTTGGGCGCGGCAAGCGGCTTTACAGCTTCGGCGCTTTCCAGTCTGCTTTTGACGGTAACCATCGTTTTTTCGGTATTTTGTACCTTTGCGGTTTCCAAAATCTTAACCAAAACCGTTTTGCGCGGCGTGCCGTCCGCCTTTACGCTGGAACTGCCGCCCTATCGCCGTCCGCAGGTGTTCAAGGTAATTGTGCGCTCGGTACTCGACCGCACGCTGTTCGTTTTAGGACGCGCGGTATCTGTCGCCGCACCCGCAGGACTTATCATTTGGCTGTTTGCCAATTTGCACATCGACGACAACACGCTTTTACAAATCTGCGCCGATTTTTTAGACCCGTTCGCCCGTCTTTTGGGCTTTGACGGCGTGGTGCTGTTGGCGTTTATTTTGGGATTTCCCGCCAACGAAATTGTATTCCCGATTATCATTATGGCGTATATGTCCTCGGGCAGTATCTTGGAATTTGACACACTCGCAGAACTGCGCACCTTACTGGTTGCAAACGGCTGGACAACAGCCACCGCCATTTCCGTGATGCTGTTTTCACTGCTCCACTGGCCGTGCGCCACCACGCTTTTGACCATAAAAAAAGAAACGAAATCCGTTAAATGGACGCTCGTTTCTCTCTTGTTACCGACTGCCGTGGGCATTGGCACCTGTATGGCGTTTAACGGGCTTGTAAAGTTGGTTGGTTTTTTGTGTGAAGTTTTATAACTTTACACGAAAACAGGCTTGCATTTTTTGTCGGGGTTCTGTATACTGTTCTGCATAGGAGGACGATATGGAACTGGACATTTACGATTTCGACAAAACCGTTGTGCCGTTTGATTCGGGCTCAACTTTCCTGATATTTTGCTTTTTACACTATCCGTATTTGTTGCTTTTGTTACCGTATTACGCGGTGATGGGGTTGCTTTTGGGATTGCATCTGATTTCGCTTGCACAGTTTAAAAAGCATATTTTTCTGTTTGTACGGTTTGTTCCCTTGAAAAAGGCAGTCAAAGCATTTTGGGATAAACACGAAAAAGATGTTTTTCCGTGGTTTTTGCCCGAAAACCGCGCGCGGTACACCGTGGTTATCAGCGCAAGCCCCGATTTTTTATTGTCAGACATTGCAAAACGCCTAAAAGTGGATACTCTTTTGTGCACGCGCCACAACGCGAAAACCGGTACGCTGTTACAGGAAAACTGCCGTGGGGAAGAAAAGGTGCGCCGCTTTTATGAGGCGTTTTCTGAGGGGGCGGATGTGCAGTGCGTGTATTCCGACAGTTACCGTCATGACCGCCCGATTTTTTCGTTGGGAAAACGGTGTTTTCATATTGAAAAAGACGGTACAAAAACGGAATTCACATATAGAGAACAGTACGGCGAGAAATAAAAAGAATACAAAAGAAACGCACCCCGCGAAAGGAACAGATTCTTTCGCGGGGTGCGTTTTTTGTGGAATAAATTTTTATTTATTGTATTTGTTTGGATGACGAGTTGCGTCGCGTCACACGCGGTTACTGCATCAGTGCGCAAACGGCGTTGGAAAACGCCACCGGGTCTTCGACGGACAAGCCCTCAATTAAGCGTGCCTGATTATAGAGCAAATCGGCGTACTGCTTGACTTTGTCTGTATCGCCCGCAGCAAAAGCCCGCAACAAAGCCTCGAATACGGGGTGTTGACCGTTGATTTCCAACACCTTTTCCGCTTTGGGCGCGTTTTCGGCGTTGGGCATACTGTCAAGCACCTTTTCCATTTCGATGGAAACCGCGCCTTTGCTGGACAGGCAAACAGGGTGCGATTTCAGTTTCGAGGACAGCACCACTGCGCTGACCTTGCCGTCGAGCGCTTCACCCATACAAGCAAACAAATCCTTGTTCTGCTCGGCTTTTTCCTCGATTTCTTTCTTTTCTTCCTCGGTTTCCAGTCCCAAATCGCCGCCGGAAATCGAACGGAATTCTTTTTCCTCGTAACTATGCAAAATCTGCATTAAGAATTCGTCCACATCGTCCGTCAGGCAAAGCAAATCATAACCTTTGTCGAGTACGGTTTCCGCCTGCGGCAGATGCGCGAGTTTTTCGGCGCTTTCGCCCGCCGCATAATAAATGTACTTCTGCTCCTCAGGCATTGCATCACGATATTCTTTTAAGGTGCAGCGCTTCGAGTCAGACGCGCGTGTGAACAAGAGGAGATTTTCAAGCAAATCCCGTTCGCCGCCGAACGAGCTGTAAAGGGAATATTTTAACTGCAAGCCGAACGATTTCCAGAATTTTTCATAGGATTCGCGGTCGCTTTGCAACATATCCTCTAATTCTTTTTTGATTTTCTTTTCGAGCGCACGGGCGATGATTTTGAGCTGTCTGTCCTGCTGTAACATCTCGCGCGAGATATTCAAAGACAAATCCTCGGAGTCTACCACGCCTTTGACAAAACTGAAACAGTCGGGCAGCAAGTCGGCGCACTTGTCCATAATTTTGACGCCGCTGCAATAGAGTGCCAAGCCCTTTTCAAAGTTTTTGGAATAGTAGTTGTAATCCGCCTTTTCGGGGATATACAACAGCGCCTGATAGCAGGAAGTACCCTCTGCCTTTTGGTGAATGACGCGCAGGGGCTTGTCATAGGAAAAGAACTTTTCATTATAGAATTTGTTGTATTCTTCCTCGGTGATTTCACTCTTATTCTTTTTCCAAAGCGGCACCATACTGTTGACGGTTTCGTGCTCGGTGTAGGTTTCGTATTCGCCGTCCTCACTCCCCTCTTTCGGGCGGGAGTGCTCCATATCCATTTGAATCGGGAAACGGATATAGTCGGAATATTTTTTCACGAGAGAAGAAATTGTGTAGGTTTCCAAATATTTATCGTAATCCGCTTCTTCGGTGCTGGGTTTCAAATGCAGGGTGATGTCCGTGCCGACACTTTCCTTTTCGGCAGGGGTCACGGTGTAGCCGTCCAAACCGTTGGACGCCCAGCAGAACGCTGTATCTGTGCCGTAGGCTTTACTTACAACCTCGACGCGGTCGGCAACCATAAACGCGGCGTAAAAGCCCACGCCGAACTGCCCGATAATGTCCACATCGTGCCCATCGGTTTCATTTTCTTTAGAAAACTGTAAAGAACCGCTTTTGGCGATTGTGCCGAGGTTTTTGTCGAGTTCCTCTTCGGTCATCCCGATGCCGTTGTCAGAAATTTTCAACAGGCGGTTTTCCTTATCCATCGAAATATCGATTTTGAAATCCTCACGCGAAAGGCCTACGCTTTCATCCGTCAGTGATTTAAAATACAGCTTGTCAATCGCGTCGCTTGCGTTGGAGATAAGCTCACGCAGGAAGATTTCTTGATTGGTGTAAATTGAATTGATCATCAAATCCAGCATACGCTTGGATTCGGTTTTAAACTGCTTTTTCGCCATTTTTGTACGCCTCCGATAACTTTAGCACTCTCCACTATCGAGTGCTAAAATTAACTATACACCTGTTTTTTCCATTTTGCAAGTGTCCGTACGGAAAAAGTTTTTAACGATTTGTAAACATTCCGACAAAAATCATCATTTCGGCACAGTGGTGTGCATTTGCGCGTGTTTTTCATTTTGCGCGTAGAGAACGGTTTTGCCCGTTCCGTCAAAATTATATCAACCCTTTCGGGCAGGCGCGGATACCCGCCACTACAAATTCAAATTTTATGCCGCCGTGTTTTTTGCGTAAGGTCTCAGCCGAATCCTACACATTGTTTTTGCCCACAAAAAATCCCTGCGGATTGCCTTTTCAGAAAATCCGCAGGGTAAATGTGTGTTTTGTTGCCGTTTGGAATTATTCTGCGTCGTCTTCATCTTCGCCGCAGCAACCGCAGTCACAGCCGTCGAGTTCAAATTCCAATTTTTCGCCGCAGACCGGGCATTCCGCAAAGCCCGCGTCGATGTCTTCGCCGTCAAAATAAACGGTTTCGCCGCAAGCGGGACAATCGACTTCGTAGACATCGTCGTCCTCACAGCAGCAATCGTCGTCAAAATCCTCTTCGTAAACGAACTGCTCCAGGTCATCCAAATCTTCATCGACAGCGTCTACCTGCTCGGTAAGCAGTGCCAACTCGTCTTCCAAATCGGAAACGGTCAGTGCCAAATCGTCAATGACATCAAGCATCGCTTTGAACAGTTTGGTAGTATCCTTGTCATCATCGAGGTCCAAGCCCTCAAACAATCCACGCAGATATGCAGCCTTTTCGGTAACGGTCATTTTCGTTTCCTCCTAAATTCCAAAATTAAGCGCGGGACATATATTCACCGGTTCTGGTGTCCACATTGATCATTTCGCCCTCGTCAATGAACAGCGGCACTTTAATTTCCGCACCGGTTTCGAGCGTTGCGGGCTTGGTTGCGTTCGTCGCGGTGTCGCCCTTAAAGCCGGGGTCGGTTTTGGTAACCTGTAAGGTCACGAAAGTCGGAGGCTCCACGCCGAAAACCTTACCTTTGTAAGAAAGCACCTTGCAGGTCATATTCTCTTTGACAAACTTGAAGTTGTCGGAAAGGTCGCTTTCGTTAATCGGCACAAGCTCGTAAGATTCGGGGTCCATGAAATAATAGAGTTCCCCGTCGCTGTACGAATATTCCATATCTTTTCTCTCAATGAACGCGGTGGGGAATTTTGCAGTCGGGTTATAGCTCTTTTCCACCACAGCCCCTGTAATGACATTTTTGGTCTTGGTGCGGACGAACGCAGCGCCTTTGCCGGGTTTTACATGCTGAAATTCGATAACCTGCAGAACCTGACCTTCCTCTTCAAATGTGACGCCGTTTCTGAAATCACCTGCTGAAATCATAATTTTTTATCCTCCGTTTTTAAGCCCGCGCAAACAAAATGCAGACAGGCACAGTTTATTGTCTCTATTTTATATGATTGCTATGCATTTTTCAAGACTTTTTTAAAGAATTATCAGTTCTTTCGGCGCGGCGGTTAAATTTTCGCACCCGTTTTCGGTTATCAGTACCATATCTTCAATACGCACGCCGAATTCGCCGGGCAGATAAATGCCCGGTTCGTCGGTCACCACATTGCCGATGGTCAACACACTGTTTCCCCGTGGGGCAAGCGAGGGGTATTCGTGAATTTCCACGCCGACGCCGTGTCCGGTGGAATGGGTGAAATACGCGCCGTAGCCCGCCCCGGTAATCACATCACGCGCGATTTTATCCGCCGCCGCGCAGGAAAGTCCCGGGCGAAGCGCGTCCAGCACCGCTTGTTGGGCGCGCAAGACCGTCTCATAGACTTCTTTTTGTTTTTGCGTAACAGAACCGACAGCCACGGTGCGCGTCATATCGCTGTGATAGCCGCCGACCACCGCGCCGAAATCCATCGTCACAAAATCGCCTGTTTGAATAACATTTTCTCCCGGCACGCCGTGCGGCATCGAAGTTTTTGCGCCGCTTACGGCAATGGTTTCAAACGAAAGCGCTTCTGCTCCGTGAGACAGCATATAGTAATCGAGCGCCAGCGAGACCTCGCGCTCGGTTTTACCGGGCTCTATAAAAGTACAAATATACGAAAACGCGTCCTCGGCAATTTTTTGCGCCGCCTTGATTTTTTCGACTTCAAACGGCTGTTTCACCGCACGCAGAGCACAGATAATGCTGTCGAGCGTAGTGTCGGCAAGCAAAGCCATCGGTTCCAGCGCCGCAGCGTATTTTTGATACTGCGCAAGCGTCATTCTACCCGCTTCCACCGCCACGCGCGACACGCGCATTTCGGCAAAAATCTCAAAAATCTGTGTTGCCGCCGTGGTCATCAGCACCACTTCACAGTTCTTAACCGTATTTTGCGCCGCCTCAATATACCGCCCGTCGGTGATGAACACCGCACGGTCGGCACTGACCAACAAAAACCCGTCGCTGGACGGAAAACCCGTAAAATAAAAGCGGTTTTCGGGCGACACAATCAGCGCGCCGTCAAATGCCGCCTGTTCGCGGATTGCATTTTGTAATCTGTTAATCATCATAAACACCGTACCCGTGTAATTTTTCAAATTCTGCTAAAATCGGCTGTTCGCGTTTTTCTTTCCAAGCATAATAAGTCGGATACAGACTTTTCATCGGAATGGGGTCAATGCGCACCGCAATCGCCCCACAGCGGTTTGCCGCCTTGATGTCGGAAAACAGTTGGTCGCCGAGCATGGCAAGTTCGGAAATATCCACACCCATACGCTTTGCCGCGCGCAAAAGGCCGCGTGCAAACGGTTTCATCGAAAGCGAAACATACGGCAGACCGAATTTTTTGGCAATCGGCGCCACGCGCAAAATCGTACCGTTGGAAATGAGCATCACGGGAAACCCGGCGTCTTGGATACAGTCAATCCATTCCTTTGCGCCGTCAATAAATTTCATTGTGCCGTCGGGCGCTAAGGTATTGTCAATATCTAAGCCTACCGCTTTCGCACCCATTTTTTGCAAATCCGCCGGTGTCACATCCAGCACGCTTTTAAAGCGATAGCGCGGCATCAGTAAATCGTTCTTTTTCATCATACACCACAAAAAGAAAAAGCGGGCACATTTGCCCGCCTGTTCTTACCTATACTTTCTTTTACGAGCTGCTTCTGATTTTTTCTTTCTTTTCACAGAAGGCTTTTCGTAATGCTCTCTTTTACGAACTTCTTGAATTACGCCGTCACGAGAGGTTTGTCTTTTAAAGCGGCGAAGCGCGCTTTCCAAAGACTCATTGTCCTTGACCTTTACCTGGCTCATCTTATTCCCTCCCTTTCACTTTTCCAGATACTTTGTCATTATACAACAAGCGAAAATTTCTGTCAAGCAAAATCAGCGCATTGTGCATTTTTTTCTGAAAATCCGGCGCAAAAAAATGCGAATTTTGCCGAATTGTTAACAATTTATTCACAAATTCGTGCTCAGATTGCAATAATCCACTGTTATGATATAGACACAACGAAAGAGGATTACTCCCCTTTCCCATCAACCGCATTTGAAGTGGTGAGCAAGTGCGGCAGATGATTTGTCTTATATCTACTTCCCGAAATCCCCGATGCAACGCATCGGGGTTCTTTCTTTTTATTTGCAATGAACGGAAAATAAAAACGGCGAGGTTCGAAAGCCCCGCCGCTTTTGTCATTCTGCGCCGTTAGGCGAAGAATCTCTTGCAGATATAATTTTCTTCACATATGAGATCCTTCACTTCGCTCAGGATGACAAATTGGGGTTTGTAGGGGTAATTTGTCATCCTGAGCAAAGCGAAGGATCGCCAATAGCAAAAAGTAAACCTTGCACGCAACGAGATTCTTCGCCTAACGGCTCAGAATGACAATGCGTAGGGAACGGTCTTGACCGTTCCGTTAATTCCACGCCAAACCCCAATTTTCGCCGCGTCACTTGCGGGTTATTCCACCGTTACGGATTTGGCAAGATTACGGGGCTTATCGACATCACAGCCGCGTTCCAGCGCCATATAATAGGCGAACAACTGCAAGGGGATAACATCCAGTGACGGGGTCACCGTCGCATCTGCTTGCGGAATGTGTATCACTTCGTCCGCAAACTCCGAAACCTCCTTATGCTCGCCCGAAACGAGCGCAATCACCCGCGCGCCGCGCGCGCGTACCTCTTTGATATTGCCGAGCGTTTTCTCAAACAGCGTTTCCTGTGTGGCGACTGCCACCACGGGCGTGCCCGGTTCAATCAGCGAAATTGTGCCGTGCTTTAACTCCCCTGCCGCATAGGCTTCGGAGTGGATATACGAAATTTCTTTGAGTTTCAAAGAGCCCTCTAACGAAATTGCGTAATCGAGCCCGCGCCCGATAAAAAATACATTTTTCGCTGCCGAAAACTGCCGTGCAAGGTTTGCCATTTCCTCGTCCAGCTGCAAAAGGCGTTCAATTTGGTCGGGTAATTGCAACAGCGCCGCACATTTTGCCTGTTCTTCGCCTTGGGTCAGCTTGCCGACTGCGCGGGCAAAATACACCCCCAACAAATACACAACCGCCAGCTGTGCTGAAAATGCTTTTGTGGTTGCCACGGCAATTTCAGGGCCCGCCATCGTATAAATTACATCATCGCTTTCGCGGGCAATGGTGCTTGCCACCACATTGACAATCGACACCGTGTGTGCACCCTTGCGTTTGGCTTCGCGGAGCGCCGCCAAGGTATCCGCCGTTTCGCCCGATTGGCTAATGACAATGCAAATATCGCCATGGTTTACAATCGGATTTCGATAGCGGAATTCACTTGCCAAATCGGTTTCGCAAGGAATGCCTGCAAGGCTTTCCAAAATATATTTTGCCGCCATCCCGACATGCCACGCGCTACCGCAGGCAACAATATGGATTTTGCTGACCGCACGGATTTCTTCATCGGTCAAATGCAGTTCAGGCAATGTGACTTTACCGTTTACAATCCGCGGGGAAAGCGTGTCGCGCACGGCTTTGGGCTGTTCGGCAATTTCCTTTTTCATAAAATGCGGATATCCGCCCTTTTGCGCCGATTCGGCGTCCCAAGTCACGCGGTAAATCTCTTTTTGAAGCGGCGCACCCGCGCTGTCAAAAAATGAGATTTTTTCTTTTTCGAGCACCGCGATTTCACCGTCGTTTAACAAATAGCAGTCGCGGGTATACTTTAATACCGCAGGGATATCGGACGCGAGGAAATTTTCGCCCTCGCCTTTGCCGACAATTAACGGGCTGTCTTTTTTCGCCGCCAAAATGCGGTCGGGGCAATCTTTTGTCAACACCGCCACGGCATATGAGCCGCGCACGGTCTCCTGTACCTTGCGCATCGCCGCCACAGCGTCGCCTTTGTAATAATAGGCAAACAACTGCGCCAAAACCTCGGTATCCGTTTCGGAGAAAAAGGTATACCCTGCCGTTTCGAGCATCGACTTTAAGGCGATATAATTTTCAATAATACCGTTGTGCACGAGCGTAACCATACCGTTGCCGCCCGTATGCGGGTGGGCGTTCACATCTGTCGGCGCGCCGTGGGTCGCCCAGCGCGTATGCCCGATGCCGACCGTGCCCGAAAGCGGTTTGCTTTCTTGCAGTTTTTCCTCCAAATCCGCCACGCGACCTTTGGTTTTGACTACCTGCACCTCGCCGTTTTCGACCACAGCAAGCCCCGCCGAATCGTACCCACGGTACTCCAGCTTTTTTAAACCGTCCAGCAATACCGGAGAAGCACAGTTCTCCCCAATATAACCAACAATTCCACACATATTTACTTGTTTCCTTTACAAAATAAATTTGTGCTTACTTTTTGCTTTGTGCACGCGCATTACTGCCCGCTTTTGGCAAAAAGCTTGTGCCCTCGCACTTATGGGGCAAGAGGCATCCGCCGAATGTTTCGATAACCTCTTCCTCGTCACCTGCCCGAAAACACCGCAAACGCGATGACCGTGCAAAAAGCAGGCCCGGCGCTATTTTCGTTTGCCGCCCGAAAATTTCAAAAGGGCGTTATAAAATCCTTTCTGAAAATTTGCCGTTCCCCCGCACGAAGAGGAAGGTGCTTTCTGCATTATATGCAAGGCGGCGGCAAATGTCAATGGATTTCGCAAAACTTTTATGAATATTTTTTTATTTTTTGATTGTTTAAGGGAATAATACTACCAAAATTATCCTTGTGAGGCGGTTTTTATGTCCTTTGCCCGCGCCAAAATCGACGCGCAGAAAATCTTGCTGACATCGCGCAGAAAAGCCCTCGCGGTTTGTCTTTTGGGCTTTACCTTGCGGCTGATTTGTATTTTTTGCACCGCGGTCAGTCTTTATTCGCTGTTGCATTTGTCCGAATATCCGCTTGCCGCACAATCCGTTTATGCAGAAATCGGATTTTATGCCCTGTTTACAGCGGCACTGCTTCTTTCGCTGTGGCTGTTCGCACTGCTTGCCTTTTTGCAAAAGCGGTGGTTTTTGGAGAGCACGCAAAAAACCGTCGGGATTTTCGCATTTTTTTACCGATTGCGTTTTTCGCAAGCGGTAAAAATCGGTTTTCTGTATTATGTAAAAAAAGTGCTCGCACTTTTCGATTTCCTGTTTTATCTGCTTCCGTTTTTTATATTCACGACAGGGCTGTTCTATGAAATACAAACCGCGGGTATTTCAAAATTTCTTTGGTATTTTTCGCTTGTGTTTTCAGGTGTGCTGTTGTGCGTCGGCGTATACTTTGGATTTGCCGCTGTGCAAAAGTATGCCTTTTGCGATGCGCTTTTATCCCTGTCGCCGCAAAAAGGCTTGATTGATACACTCAAAACAAGCCGAAAGCTGGCGCGGCAAAGTGCATTTTCCGTTGTCCGTTTCAAATTGCGGTTTACGCCGTGGGTACTGTGCAGTTTTCTGCTGTTACCCGCCTTTTACGCCCTGCCCTATTACCGCCAAAGCATTGCATGTATGACAAAAACGATTTTAGACAAAAATCATCTAACAAAGCCTGCGCCGAAACCGATTGTATTTTTTGTGCAGGCTCGAAAGCCTTTGCAGGCGTAAATATGTAAGGGCAAACTGTGTCGCTCAATTTGTCATTCTGAGGCGAAACCGAAGAATCTCGTTTCTATGGCACTCCTGTTGGAGATTCTTCACTGCGTTCAGAATGACAAATTTTAATTTTGATGTAATTTTGCGGAACGGTCAAGACCGTTCCCTACACACAAAACGGATTATGTGCGTGTAAGTGGAATTCCGTTCCCCTTGTCAAATTCCCCGAAATGTGCTACACTATGGGGAATTTGAAAGCGGGTGAACCGATGCAAAAGAAACAAAAAGGGATTTTACTGATTATCCTGTCGGCGTTTTGCTTTGCGCTGATGGGTATGTTTGTGCGCCTTGCGGGGGATTTGCCCTCAATACAAAAAAGTTTTTTCCGCAATATTGTGGCATTTCTGTTCGCAGGGATTATTCTGCTGCGCGAAAAGCAGACAAAACCGCATCTTTCCAAGCCCGCGTGGGGGTATTTGCTACTACGTTCGGTTTTCGGCACGCTCGGTATTCTCTGCAATTTTTACGCTGTTGACCGTTTGGTGCTTGCGGACGCGTCCATTCTCAATAAAATGTCGCCGTTTTTTGCGATTTTGTGCAGTTACTTCGTCCTGAAAGAAAAAATCACGCCCGCAAGAATGTGCATTGTCCTCGGTGCGTTTGTCGGCAGTCTGTTCGTGATTAAGCCGTCCTTTCAAAATGCGTCGCTGTTCCCCGCGGTCATCGGCTTACTCGGCGGCTTCGGCGCAGGTGTGGCATACACCATGGTGCGAAAGCTCGGCACACTCGGCGTGAAGGGACCGTTTATCGTCTTTTTCTTTTCGGGCTTTTCGTGCCTTGTAACCCTGCCTTACTTAATTTTTGACTATCACCCGATGACGGGCATACAGCTTCTGTATTTGCTCCTTGCGGGGCTTGCGGCAACGGGCGGGCAGTTCACCATTACCGCCGCCTACATTTACGCCCCCGCGCGGGAAATTTCGGTATATGACTACTCGCAAATTATTTTTTCATCTGCCTTGGGTTTTTTCATATTCGGGCAAAAGCCCGATGTGTGGAGCTTTTTGGGCTATGTGCTGATTGTCGCTATGGCGGTGGTGATGTTCTTTTATAATCAGAAAAAGGAGGAAAAATTTGAACGAGCATAAATTTGACGGTATGGGGCAGATTTACAAACAGTTTCGCCCGTCCTATCCGCAAGCGTTTCTTGCCTACATATTTTCTGAAATCGGCTTGCCGAAAGACGCCGTGTTCGCAGATGTTGGCGCGGGCACGGGTATTCTGACGCGGCAACTTTTAGAAATCGGCAATACCGTGTATGCCGTTGAGCCGAATGACGATATGCGTACACAAGCCGAAGCGGATTTAAAGTATTTTCCGAATTTTATCGCCGTGCGCGGCACAGCGGAAGATACGAAACTCCAAAACGACAGCGTGGATTGTGTGACCGCGGCACAAGCGTTTCACTGGTTTGACCGTGCAAAGTTTCAAACGGAATGCCGCCGAATTTTGAAAAGAAACGGCAAGGTGGTTTTGGTTTGGAACAGCCGCGACGGTGGTAGTACATTCGTACAGGAAAACGACCGCCTCAATCGCAACTATTGCCCGAATTTCAAGGGTTTTTCCGGCGGAATGCGCGGCGCGGTAAAATCAGGGGATTTTTCGGATTTTTTCTGCGGTACATATGAGGAAAAAACTTTTCCCCACCCGTTAAAAATGGATAAAGATGGCTTTATCGGGCGGAATTTGTCCGCCTCGTACGCATTAAAGCCGACGGACAGTGCCTATTCGGCATATATTGCGGCATTGGAAGCGTTGTTTACAGAATTCGCACAGGACGGATTTGTAACGATGCCGAACATCACAAAATGTTATGTCGGTAAGGTATGATGATTTGCGGGCGGGCGTGGAAACCCGCCCCTACGCACAGAATACAGTATGTGTGTAGGGAACGGTTGTACCGTGCCGAAAAAAGCACATCAAAAAAATTGTCATTCTGAACGAAGTGAAGAATCTCAAAAACAAAGTACAATGAAAAAGAGATTCTTCGGCTACGCCTCAGAATGACAAAACGATAAAACCGCCGTTCCCGGTTGAGAACGGCGGTTTTGGTGTTTTAAAGCAGGTGCAATTTGAAAAAATTTACTGCTTCAGTGTGATATTATCTTTGGCAAGAGTGGCAATAATTTCGTCAACCACGCCCATCACCTCGTCGCGCGTCAAGGTCTTTTCGGGGTGTGAGAAAGTAAGTCTTGTGGTGATGGATTTGCCCACTGCGTCGCGGTAGGTATCGACTACCTCGACCTTTTGGATAAGCGGGCTGTCGGCGGCTTCAATCGCCTTGCCGATAGGCGCAAAGGTCTCGCTGACAAAGGACAGGTCGATTTCCATACCCGGGAAGCGTGAAGGCTCTTTGTAGTGAATTCCTGCGTCAACGATTTCGGCGAACGCCTGCACATCGATTTCCGCATACACAATGGCGGCTTTTTTATCGATTTTTTTCGATACGGCGGGGTGTACCAAACCGATTTCGCCGAGGCACACACCGTCACACGAAACCGCATTCAAATTACGCGGGTGCTGATAGCTGTGCGTGGCACGCTTCGGCGCAAAGTCAAGCCCTTTGTGCTTCACATCGTCCGCCACAACCGACAGCATTTTCGCCAATTCAAAATAGAGCGTTTCGGCAGATTTGGTTTTCGAGAACAGCGTCACGCACAGTTTTTTGTGCTCGACACACAGGTTGTTTTCGTCCACGCCGTCCACCGTTCTGCCGATTTCAAACACACCGAAATCGGGTGCAAATGCGGTGTTGGTGCGCACTTGGCAAAGCTGGGTAGGTACAATGGATTTGCGAATGGTTTCGATATTCGGGTTGGTGGCGTTCACCAGTTTAATATTGTCCTCCACTTCGATACCGAGCGCTTTATAGTCGTCAGAATACGCCCAAACATAGGAGTGCAGTTCATACAGGGAGAAGCGTTTGACCAAAATATCCTTGATTTTGTCCTCGACACTCTTTTCTTCACTCATACGCACGGGATACAGCGGCGCCTTTGCGGTGTGCACATCGAAATTATCGTAGCCGTAAATGCGGGTGATTTCCTCGACAATGTCCGCTTTAATCGTGACATCTTTTGTCGCACGGTAACTCGGCACATCAACAGTGAAGCAGTCGCCGTCGGCTTTCACGCCGAAGCCCAAGGATTTGAGCGTTTTGACAACCGTGTCATTCGGAATGTCAATGCCTGTGTAACGGTCTAAATATGCCTTGTCGAATTCAAGCGTAACGGGCGGATAATGATAGGCATAATCGTCCGTCAACGACGAAACCACGCGGGCGGTTTTGTCGGTATCGGTCAACAACTTCACAAAACGCGCAATCGCGGGCACGGTCATTTCGGGGTCAAGACATTTTTCGTACCGCATAGACGCGTCGGTGCGGTGTGCAAGGCGCACGGTGGATTTGCGCACGGACGCTGCGTCAAAGGTCGCGGATTCGAGCGTTAATGTGGTGGTGTCCTCGACGATTTCGGAGTCCAGCCCACCCATAATACCCGCAATGGCAACGGGGGTGTTGTCATTACAAATCATCAAGGTGTTTTCGTCAATATTGCGCGCTACGCCGTCCAAGGTTTGGAAAGTGAACGGCTCGGAGAAACGCTTAATGCGGATTTTTTCGACCTTACGGCTGTCAAACGCGTGCATCGGCTGACCCATTTCGAGCATCAAGTAGTTTGTCAGGTCTGCAAGGAAGTTGATTGCGCGCATACCGCAGTAGTACAGGCGAATACGCATATTCACAGGGCTTACATTCGTATGAATGTTCTCCACCTGCAAGCAGGAATACCGCTGACAAAGCGGGTCTTCGATTTTCATATCGACTTTCGGCAGGTTGTCATACGCGTGTAAATCCACGGTGTTAAGCGGTTTCAATGCTCTGCCTGCAAGGGCGGCGAATTCACGCGCAATGCCGTAATGTCCCCAAAGGTCGGGGCGATTGGTGAGGGATTTGTTGTCAACCTCAAACACAATATCATCAATCGCGTATACATCTTTCAAATCCGTACCGTTCGGAATATCATCGGTAATATCCATAATCCCCGAATGGTCATCGCTGATGCCGATTTCCTTTTCGGAACAGCACATACCGTTGGAGGTGTAGCCCGCGAGTTTGCGCGGCGTAATCGTAATGTCGCCGAGTTGTGCGCCGACTTTTGCAAAAGCGGTTTTCATCCCGACGCGCACATTCGGCGCACCGCAAACCACATCGACCAAATCGGGTTCACCGATGTCCACTTTCAAAAGGTGGAGTTTTTCGCTTTCGGGATGGGCTTCGACGGATTTAATCTCAGCGCAGACCACGCCTTTTAAATCCTGCCCCTTCATAAAGATTTCATTTTCCACTTCGGCGGTGGAAAGCGAAAAACGGTGGATTAAATCGAGTTTATCAAGCCCCGTAAAATCCACATAATCCGAAATCCAATTCATTGATAAAAACATTTTGTCGCCCTCCTTTCTTATTCATCATCCGTGAACTGCGACAACGATTTCAAATTGCCGCTGTTTAAATCGCGAATATCTTTTACGCCGTATTTCATCATCGCAAGTCTGGTAAGCCCCAAGCCGAACGCAAAGCCCGTGTATTCCTCGGGGTCAATGCCGCCCGCTTTTAACACTTCGGGGTGAATCATCCCGCAGGGGCAAAGCTCCAGCCAGCCGCTGTGTTTGCAAGAGGAGCACCCCTCGCCGCCGCAAATCAGACAACTGATGTCAAGTTCAAAGCCCGGCTCAACGAACGGGAAAAAGCCCGGACGCAAACGCACTTTGATGTCCTTGCGGAACACCTCGGACAGCATTGTTTTCATAAAGTAAATAAGGTTTGAAATGGAGATGTTTTTATCCACCATCACGCCTTCCATTTGGAAGAAGGTATTTTCGTGGCAGGCGTCGGTTGCTTCGTTTCGAAAGCAACGGCCGGGGAAAATCGCCTTAATCGGCACGCCGTCGTTTACAAGCGCGTCTTTATATTTTTTGTAAATCGCGTTTTGCGCGGCAGAGGTCTGCGATTTTAACAGTTGCCCGTTTTCCAGATAATAGGTGTCCTGCATATCGCGGGCGGGGTGGTCTTTCGGGATATTCAAGGATTCAAAGCACTCGTAATCCGTCACGACCTCGCTGTAATCCTCGACGGTAAAGCCCATCGACTTAAAAATCGCCTCGCACTCGCGCTGAACAAGCGTAATCGGGTGATACGCCCCGCGGGCGAGATTTTGCGGCACGGAAATATCGAAAAGCGGCATGCTTTCAATTTCGCGCTGCATTTCGCGTTCCTTTAATTCCTGTGTTTTTTCGCTGAGCATCGTTTCAATGCTTGCGCGCACCTCGTTGGCAAGCTGGCCCATTTTCGGGCGTTCCTCGGCGGAAAGCGTACCCATACTTTTTAAAATTCCCGTCAGTTCGCCTTTTTTGCCGAGCACCTGCACGCGGAAGTTTTCAAGCTCGGACAAATCCGTCAGTTCCGAAAGCTGTGCTTTCGCACGCGTGCGAATGTCCTCTAACTTCTGTTTCAAGACAATCTCCCTTTCTGTATTGAAATTTCGTATCGTTGCAAAAAATAAAGCGCCGCCCCCAAAGGGACGGCGCAAAAAGCCGTTTCTAAACCACCCGTTGTGATAAGCGCAAACACGCCCCTGCCCGTTAACGGCGGCAACCGTTACGACCTACTGCAAGTTCAGCCGCACCGCTCCAAAGTGAAACTTCGGCGAAAAACCGTTTTGCCCGCACTTACAGCCTATGGCGCGTGGCTCTCTGAAAAACAGTGACAATTTCGCTTACTGCCTTTTTCCCAGCGTTTGTCGGATTTATTTTTGCGTATATAGTATAGCACAGATTTTTAAATTTGCAAGTATAATTTCAAGGGATTCCTGTTCTCTGTATGACAGCATATCCACGCTCGGGCGCGCGATACACGCCTCTACACGAATGCCCTGCCGCACAAAAAGGCAGAAAACAACCCGACTGCGCAAAAGGCAGTCGGGTTGTTGCTTTTCAGATACAATTATTCGCTGACTTCATAATACGGGTCCATACGGACAGTTTCTTTTTCATTTACGGGACTGTATTTATCCTGATAATAGTTTTCGTGCCAGCAGTCAAAACTGCCGTCGGGCGAAACGGTAATCACGGTACAGCCGCGCTGTGCGCCGTACTTCATAATGCCCGTGTACGCAAGGTAGTCTACCGTATAGCCGTAGGTTAAGCGCACGCCTTGATATTCCAGCGAAATATTGTTTAAATGGTCGTGTCCGAAGAAAAGCCCCTGTGTCGAACCGAGTTCTACCACGCGGTCAAAGAAGCCGTAATTTTCTGCGCTCGGATAAATGACGATGTCTTGCTCGCCCGCTTCACCGAATTTGTACTGCACATTTTCGGTATCTTGAAATCCGTTGTCGCGGTATTCATAGTATGCGGTTTGCATCTCTTGCAGCGGCATATGGAAAAACGCAAGCGATTTCGGCTGTACGCCGCCGTTTTGCGCCGTAATACGATTCAGTTCCTGCGCATACCAATCCACTTGATTTTCGTGAATACAGTCATAGTTCCAGGTTAATCCCGCCAAAGCGCCGCCAATGTACGCATTGGAATCCAAAAGGAACAGGCTTTGGGTGATTTCCCCTTGGGAGTTTTGAACATTGATGCAATAGTTCCCGACGCCGTCCACCGCCTCGTCGCCCGCTTGGAACAGACAGTGCGGATATTCGTCACTTTCGTACAGTGCGCCGATTGTCTCGCGCGAAAAATACGAATAATCTTCCGAATCGTGGTTACCGAACACCGGCGCCCAGTACACGCCGAGCTGTTCCATTAAGTCTGCAAAAAGCTTGGCGTTTTCTTTGTTGTTAAAGGTGCCTGCCTGCACCGGTACGGGATATGTAATATCGCCTGTCACAACCACCAAATCGGGCTTTTCGGCAGTAATCATTGCCGCCACGGCATTCAGCGCCATATTGTCCTTGCGAATACTCATAAATCCGCCGCCGATGTGAATGTCGGTCAACTGCAAAATCTTGAAGTCGCCATCTGTCACAAAGGTGTAACGCCCTGCCGCATCCTTGACAGGCTGTAACTGGTTTTCATAGTCAACCGCCGAAAGGCTTTGCACAAAGGAACGGTTGGACGCAACGCCCACCACATTGACCACCGCCAATATACCGACAACGACCAACAGCACCGCAAGAAGAATTGCAATCACCTTTAACGCGGTTTTGCCTTTGCTTTTTTTGCCTTTTTTGCCTTGTTTGTTTTGCGCCTGTTCCGACGCTTTTACTGTTGCTTCCATTCGCTGTACCTACCTTTATTGGTATATCAAATATTTCGCTTCACGCACAACGGTTTTGCCCGCTGACACCGCAACCGCCGTGCCGATGACAACGGCGAACACACCGTCTGCCGCAAACGGCAGTTTTGCAGACAGCAACAGCCCCGCAAGAGAAAACAGCGTCACCGCGCAGTCTAAAAGGCAGTCCACAAACAACGCCTTGAACGGTTTGGATTGCTGTTTTTTGCCGACCGTATGGTATAGCACCGCCAAAAGCACCTTGACCGGCACCGTACAGGCAAGCAAAACCGCATATTTGCGCAAATACGAAATCGGGAGCGGATATAAAATGCGCTCCGTGCCGCTGTAAAGGAAATATACGCCCGCCACGGCAAGTACAAGCCCGATACAAAAAGTCAAAAGACTTTCCGCACGGCGGCGGACTTGCTCGCTGCGTGTTTTTAAAAGCAACACGGCGGCAAGGACTGCCGCGCACAAAAGTGCGTCACCGAAATTATTGACGGCGTCACAATACACCGCAAGCGAATTGGAACTGATGCCGACATACAGCTTTACAAACGCCAAAAGCAGATTGCAAAGCAACCCGACTGCCATCACACCTGCCTGCATACGATATCCCCTTATATTGGCATAATACAGTATTTTAGCATAAATGCGCCTTGCAGGCAATGCATATTTTCCCCGAAAATCACGCTGTTTTCTTATGATTTTGCACAAAGAGAATGCAAAAACAGCCGAGACGCAAGCGAAAATGCGCGCCTCGGCTGTCTTCATTTTATATTCGCTTAAATACCTTTCAGCTTCCCGATATTTTTCAGCGTATGCGGCACACCTTTGAGAATTTTACCCATCCCTTTGCCGAATTTATCCTCATTGAGAATCAGCAAAAGGCCGTCCGCCATTTGGGGGCTGAACAGCCCGAAGCTCATCGAGATAAAGTTCTTCACAGGCGTTTGCACGGCCACAGCGCCCGCCATAGTGTCCTCGCCGAGCATTTTGACAAGCATTCTGTGCAGTCTGCCGCCCCATTTGCCGTCCGCAGCGTCCTCAATCGTGTTGCCGTAATCGAGTGGCAAGCTCTTGTCGCGCTGTGACGGAGGCAATTCATGCCCGAGTACTGCCGTAAAGGACGAATCCGGTATATGCATAATATCGCCGCTGTAATATTCGGGTGCAGTTTCTCTGTAATCGGGGATTTCGGCTTCGACGGTAGAAGTCACTTCGACCGCGGTTTCCAAACGAATATCGCGGCTGGAAGCGCCGACCAGAATTTTGAATGCGCCGCTTTCGACATGCCAATCGTGAATATTGACATTGTAATAGGCAAATGCGCGTTTGTCGAGTGTGATTTCAACTGTTTTTGCCTCGCCCGCTTTCAAGAACACCTTTTTAAAGCCTTTGAGTTCCTTTTCGGGGCGGAAAATCGTGCTTTCCACATCGGAAACATACACTTCGGCAACCTCGGCGCCGTCTCTGTCGCCCGTGTTTTTCACAGTAAAGGAAACGGTGAGGGTGTCGGTATCCTGCAATTTCTCTGCACTGACTTTTAAGTCGCTGTACTCGAAGGTCGTGTAGGAAAGGCCGTGTCCGAACGGGAAACGCACCGCCTTTTGTGCCTTGTCATAATACCGATAGCCGACATACACGCTCTCTCTGTATTCCACGGAAACGGGCGTACCGGGGAAATAGTTGGCGCTGGAATTGTCCGTGAGCGCATAAGGATAGGTCTCCGCCAGCTTGCCGCTGGGGTTAACATCGCCGAACAGCACATCGCAAACCGCACTGCCGCTTGCCTGCCCGGTCAGGAATTCGTTGAGGATTGCAGGCACTTCGTCCGCCCACGGCATTTCGACTGTGGAACCGCCCGAAAGCACCACAATTACATTTTTGTTGACCTTTAAAACCTCATTGACCAAACGGTCATGGAGAGGCGGCAAATGCATATGCTTGCGGTCATTGCCCTCGGTTTCAAATTCGTCCGTAAGCCCGATAAACAACAGCACCGCTTCGGCGTCCTTTGCCTTGCTGACGGCTTCGGCAACAAAGGTATCGTCGGAGGTTTTGTTTTTCTTCGCGGTCGAATAGCCGGGTGCGTATTGGAATTCCACGCCCATTTTCACTAAGGTTTCAAAGGCAGAGTCCAACTGAATGGGGTTAATCAGCGACGAGCCTGCGCCCTGATAGCGCGGTTTTTTCGCCATTTCACCGATGACGGTGAGCTTTGCATTTTTACGGAGCGGCAAAATATCGCCGTCGTTTTTCATCAGCACCATGCACTGCCCCGCGATTTCGCGTGCGAGTTTGTGGTGCGCCTCGGCGTCGTAGGTGTAATTGCCGAGCACCTTTTCGCCTTTGAGTGCCAAATCGATTAAGTTATCAACCAATTCGTCCAAATAACTTTCTTCCACTAAACCCTGTTTAACGGCGGCAACGATTTGTTTGTTGCCCTCGCCGTCCGAAGAGGGCATTTCCAACTCCTGTCCTGCAAGAAGCCCTGCAACGCGGTCGTTTTCCGCGCCCCAGTCGGTGACCACAATTCCCTTGTAGCCCCATTCGTTGCGAAGCACATCGGTAAGCAACCATTTGTTTTCCGCACAGTATGTACCGTTTAAGCGGTTGTATGCCGCCATAATCGTCCACGGCTGTGCTTTTTTGACTGCCGACTCAAAGGGCGCTAAATAAATCTCCCGCAAAGCGCGCTCATCAACCACCGTGTTCACGGTCATACGGCGGGTTTCTTGGTTATTCGCCGCAAAGTGTTTGACAGAAGTACCGATACCCTTGCTTTGCACGCCGTTGATAAACGATGCCGCCATTTCGCCCGCCAAATACGGGTCCTCCGAGAAATACTCGAAGTTTCTGCCGCACAAAGGCGAACGCTTGATGTTTGTGCCCGGCCCTAACAGCACGGATACGCGCTCTTTTAAGCATTCGTCGCCGAGGGCTTCACCCATTTTGTAAATCAAATCGGGGTCCCAGGAACAAGCGGTTGCGCACGCGGTCGGATAGCAAATCGCGGGCACGCCCTTTAAGGACATTTTTTCGTCCTTGCTTTTTTCCTCGACGCGTTTGCGGATACCGTGCGGGCCGTCGGTGAGCATAATCGACGGTACGCCGACATGATTGACTGCGGCGGTATGCCAATAGTCAAAGCCGGAGCAGAGTGACGCTTTTTCTTCCAGCGTCATTTTCTCTAAAATTTCGGAATGCTTCATAGTATGCCTCCAATATATGTATTTTTTCTTTTTCAAACGGTTTTCAGTGCGGCGTATTTCGCCTCAATTTCCGACCATGCCGCGTACGCGTCGCGCTGGGAAAGCAACCGCACAGCATCGGTATACGGTTTGGCGGCGGATTCAAACAGTTTCATTTTGCGCTCCGCCGCGCGCACCGCCTGTTTTTTCAGCCGTTTTTCGGCGGCGGTGTTTTCAGGCAAAGCAAACGCTTCTGCCACGCAGGCTTCGTCGGGTACTTCTATCCCCTCGGGGAAATATTTTGTGATAAGCAATGCGCTTCGTTTGCGCTGTTTTGCGTCTGCAATCGCCTCGCGGCGCGCGGCGCGCTGTGCCTTGGTTTGTTTCGGCATCTTTTTCGCTGTGCGCAAGAGTTCCGCGTCAAACTGGCTAAGCGCCGTAACGCTGTCCGCAACAATGCGTTCAGCCGCTTTCACTTTTTCTTTATATTCGTCGCTTTCAAATTTCTGTAATTCCGCAACGGTCAGTTGTGCCGCTTCATATTGCTGTTGTGCCGCTTTGTCATTTTCGGCAATCGGTTTTGTCAAAACGGTTTGTGCTTCATAAATTTCTTCTACGGTATCGCGAAGCGCCTCGTCAGACAACTCATTGTGGCTGTAATCGGCGAACAGCGCACGGATTTTCAGCACCTTAATCATATTGGCGCGTTTTTGCTCGGACAAATCATAGAACAAAAACGGGAACAGCGATAACAATGTGCCAATCACGGACGAAATAATAATGGCATATACAAGCGGGTTGCGGAAATCCGCATCAAACAGTTGGTCATAGTTGTCGGTAAGCCCGTACCGTTGTAAAATCAGCGGAATGGCATACCCCGTGGCAAGCCCGAGCAAATTGCCCGCCTGCTGCCCGATTTGGTCAATAAAGCCCTCTAATCGGTCACCGGTTTTGTACTGCTGATAATCCATCATATCCGCTTTCATGGCGGGCAGATAAATAATCGACAGCGCCGAGAACATATCCTTTAAGAAAATCATTAAAAATACGAAAATATAGTTTTTGTAGCCGGCAAGCATCAAAAGTAAGCACAGCACCTGCGCAGACATCGAAATCAAACAAATCCGCTTTTTGCCGAGTTTATTGGCAAGCGGCGCGCCCAACAGCATGCCCGGGGTAGCCGCCTCGCCGCGAATAACCACCATCAACGCATACAGCGCGGCGTTGTTCATTCCGTAATAAAATACCCACTGAAAAATATAGCCGTAGCCGCCCGCGAGGAAGCCAAGCCACGAAGAACCGTAAATAATCCAAAAGTATTTGTTGCGGGCAATTTTTTTCAAGCCGTCAAAGAAACTCACCTTCGGCACATAGCGCTTGGGCACGATAATGCGCTCTCTTGTACCGAACACGCAAAGCATACTGACCGCAAGCCCGAGAATACAGAAAATCGGGAATGCGATACGGTAGGTGCGCAAATCGTCAAGGGGACCTATCAGCGGCAACACGGGATTGACCACCGTCGGCGCAAAGGAATAAATCACGGAACTGATTTCGATAATCCACGCGCGCTCCGAGGAATTCGGCGACATCACCTGCACAAGCCCCGCATACGCCGCCGAATAGAACGGCGAAAAGAACTGCAACGCCGTATACACCAAAAACAGCCAAATCGCTTTTTCGGTATATGCCATATTCTCATACGGCAGCCAAACCAACAGCGTCCCGAAAAACGCTGTCGGCAAGCCCATCGTTAAAATATACGGGCGGAACTTGCCCATTTTACTGCGGGTATTGTCAAACAGCATCGCGCGCGTCGGCGCGGTGATAAGCCCGATAAGCGTTGCCACCACATTCATCGTCTGCAAATCCAGTGCGGCAATGCCGATGGACGCGCCGACAATCATACTGCCGACATTCAGGCCTATCATACCGACCACGGAAATGATGAAATAGACGCCCGCCCCGCCGACGGAGTACGCGGCGATTTCGCGGTACGGCACATATTTCTTTTTCGGCGGCGTACGCCAGTGCGTTTTCAGGTCGCCCCATTTGTCTTTGACAAAGGCACGCAAGTCTGCGGTCTTTTTCATTTTCTTCCCCCCAAAGTGTGCATTTTGGGTTTATTCGGAGAAATCCCCGTCGGAAAGCCCCAACAGCTCGGCGGAATCCGCCTGCTCCAAGTCTTCAACTGTTTTGAGTTTTTTACGGATAATTGTATTGCGATGCTGGGCGTCGTCCAGCGTTTTGCCCGCTTCGTCGATTTTCTTTTTCGCTTTTTCCAAAATTGCGCCGAAGTTTTCATACTGCGCTTTTGCCGCGCCGAGCAATAACCGCACCTCATTGGCTTTTTCATTGATGGCAACCGTTTTAAAGCCCATGGAAAGCGAATTGAGCAACGCCGTAATGGTAGACGGCCCCGCCACCATCACATTGCAGTCGTTTTGGATTTTTTCGAGTACGCCCGACTGCGACGAGACAATTTCGGCATATAAGCCTTCGGTGGCAAGATACATAATTGCAAACGGCGTAGTTTTGGGCACATTGATATATTTTTTAATCAGTTTTGCCTCGCTGTAAACGCGCGCTTCCAATTCCTTACGTGCTTGCTTTACGGCGTCCGCGTCCGCGTGCTCGGCGGCAGTGCACAGCCGCACATAGTCCTCCAAGGGGAATTTGGAGTCCACAGGCAAGTAGGTGATTTTCGATTTATCGTCGTTCGCGGGAATGCGAATGGCAAATTCCACGCGCTCGGTGTCCTTTTCGCCTGTGGCGACATTTTTGTCATACATATTGGGAATGGTTTGGTCTAAAATGGTTTCAAGCTGTACCTCTGCCCAAGTGCCGCGCGCCTTAACATTTGTAAGCACCCGATTGAGCGCGCCGACATTGTCCGTCACGCCGACGGAAAGCTCTTTCATTTCGCCCAACGAGGTATACAGTTTTTCGAGTTGTTCGGAAACCGTTTTAAACGAAGAGTTCAAGCGCGTGGTTAAGGTCGAGGTCAGTTTTTCGTCCACCGTGGTGCGCATTTCATCGAGTTTTTTCTCGTTGCTTTCCTGCATTTTGCCGATGGCGTTTTCAATCAGTTTCGTCTGCTTTTCGTTTTGCTCCAAGGTGCGGTCACGAATATCGTTTAACGATTTGGTGACCGTTTCGTTGAGCGCAATCTGATGCTCGTAATTTGCCTTGGTCATCGCGTCTGTTTTTTTGCCGAGGGCGTCTAAGCTGTTCGCCAATTCCATACGGTTGCGGGCAAATTCGTCCGCTGTCGTTTTTTGCACCGCATCCAGTTTTTCCGAAAGGCGGTCTAGTTCTGCTTTTGTGCCGTCATCTTTTTTGCGCATCAGCAAAAAAATTGCCGCCAATATACCGCAAGCGGTAAGCACCGCAAAAACCGCAGATACAATTTCCAAAACATTCATAAAAGCACCTCATTCAAAGATTTTACCCGCAGTATACCACAGCGGCTGTCCGTTTTTTTGGACTCTTCGGTGCTTTGCGCTTTCTATGCCCTTATTTTACCTGACAATTCCCAAAAAACATATCAAAATACCGAAGAAAAAACAAAATTTCCGTGATTTATTTTTCACCGTTCGCCTGCAAATCCGCACCGAGCGCCCGCCCGGTTACATACGCGCGCGGCGTAACGCCGAATGCGCGCTTAAAGCAGGAAATGAAGTAAGATTCCGAGCAAAAAGAGAGCGTATAGGCGACAAAATCACTGTCACAGCCGTTTTCAAGCAAGCGCTTTGCCTCCTCTAACTTACGGTTGAGAATATAGCGGCTCAGCGGCTCACCCGTCTCCTTTTTGAACACGGCGGAAAGGTAATCTGCCGTGATGCCGATTTCCTGTGCCAAACCCGAAATGGTGATTTTTTCGTGCAGACAGCGTTCCACGCACGCCATACAACGGCGCACATACGGCGAGTAGCGCAGTTGCCCGTGCACCGTGGAGACGAGCGCGGTCAATTCGGTTGCCTTTTCAATCAAAAAGGACAAAACTTCATCGGGCGACTGCATTTTATCAATGCTTTGAATGTAACTGTCGCTCAAATTATAGGCAGTCATTTCGGGAAGCCCGCCCTGTATGGCGGCGCGCACCGCAAGCGTCACCGCGCTAATCCCCCAATACTGCATTTGACGAAGCGGATTGTCAGACAGCTTGCCGACCACCACACCGTTTTTAAAATACTGCTCCATTTTTTCTTCCAGCAAATGGACGTCGCCCTGCCGAATACAGGCATAAAACGCAGATTCCGCTTGATACGGGGTGTGCGCAATGCCGCTTTCACGCTGGGCAAACGCCGCATCCAAAGCGGAAGTAGGCGCTATCCGAATCCGTTTCGCATCCGCCTGCACCGTCACCACCCCCGCATTTTCATACTATATACAGCATAACTTTTTTCGGGTTGCAAGTCAAGAAATTTGATATAAAATCGGGATTTTCTGCATTTTACACAATTTCGGAACAAAAAATTTGTTGATACAAAACGGCAACCGTGCTATAATTGTGCCGACTTTTATTGTATGGAAAGCGGGTGGCGAACATTGTCAAAACACGGAAAATCACAAGGCGCTGCTGTTCGCCGCAAAGCATTTCGTGCGGCATTCCCCTATACGGTGCCGATTTTTGCAGGGTTTTGGTTTTTGGGGCTGACATACGGGGTGCTGATGCGCACGGCGGGCTTTTCCTTTTGGTATCCGATGCTGATGAGCCTGACCGTTTTCGCCGGTTCTATGGAATTTGTCGCTGTCAATCTGCTGCTCGGTGCGTTTACGCCTGTAAAGGTATTTCTCTTAACACTGATGATTAACGCAAGGCACCTGTTTTACGGTATTTCTATGCTTGACCGTTACAAAAACACGGGTTGGAAAAAGCCGTATTTAATTTTCGGGTTGTGTGACGAAACCTTTTCCATCAACTGCACGGCGGAAATTCCCCCAAATGTTGACCGCGGCTGGTTTATGTTTTTTGTCACGCTGTTAAACCATTTTTATTGGGTATTCGGCGCAACGCTCGGCGGCGTGTTCGGCGCAATTTTCCCCTTCAATACCGAAGGGCTGGATTTTGTGATGACCGCCATGTTCGTTGTCATTTTCTTAGAGCAATGGCGTAAGGAGAAAAACCATACAAGCGCCGTTTTGGGCATAGCAGTACCTGCGCTTTGCTTGATGCTGTTCGGTGCGGAAAATTTCATTTTACCGTCAATGGCGGTTCTTCTGCTTTTGCTGACGGCACTGCGCAAGCCGCTGGAAAAAGGCGGTGATGCGATATGACAATGACGCTGACGGAACAAATCATTACCATTGCAGTGATTGTCCTCGCCACGATGCTCACACGGTTTTTACCGTTTTTACTGTTCCCCGCAGACAAGCCCACACCGAAATATTTACAATACCTCGGCAAGGTGTTACCTGCCGCGGTATTCGGGCTTTTGGTCGTGTATTGTTTGAAAAATGTCGATATTCTATCAGGCAGTCACGGCATTCCGGAGCTACTTGCGATTGCGGTTGTGGTTGCACTGCATTTGTGGAAAAAGCAAATGCTCCTTTCCATTGCCGGCGGTACGATTGTGTATATGCTGTTGGTGCAGTTTGTATTTTGACCGAAACAAAAAAGACCTTGTAGGTAAAGCCTGCAAGGTCTTTTCCTTGGTTTAGGTTTCGTTTGCCGTTTGCGGCGGGAAAGCATTCGTTTCTGCCTGCTGTGCCGCACGATGTAAAGAACGGTAGGTACAGACAAGCGACACTGCCGAAATGAAAAAGGTCAACAGGTCGGAAACGGGCATCGAATACAACACACCGTCCAAGCCAAACCAAATCGGCAATAATAGTGCGAAGCCTACGCCGAATACAATTTCACGCACCATAGAAAGCATTGTGGACAGCATTGCCTTGCCAAGCGACTGCAGATAAATGAATGCCGCTTTGTTGACGCACGCCAACGGCAGCATACACAGATATACGCGGAACGCTTTGACGGCGAATTCGGTGTAATATATGCTTTCATTCGACGCGCCGAAAATCGCAATCAGTTGGTGGGGAAGCAATTCCGCAATTAAAAGCGCAACGACGCCGACCGCCGCTTCTGCAACCACCAACCGTGTTAAAAGCCCTTTTGCACGGTCAAAGCGCTTGGCACCGACATTGTACCCGACAATCGGGATACAGCCCGCCGCCATACCGACGACAATCGAAATAACAATTTGGAAAAATTTCATCACGATACCGACAACCGCCATCGGAATTTGCGCATACTGCTCCTGTCCGAAAATTTCGTCAAGTGCGCCGTATTTGCGCACCATATTGTTAATCGCCGCCATCGCCGCTACGAGTGAAATCTGCGACAGGAAGCTGCAAATGCCGAGCGGGATAAACTTTTTAATCACCCTGCCGCAAAGCACAAAGCTCTCTTTTTGCAAAGCAACGGTTTTCATACGGCACAGGTACACAATCGACAGCACCGCCGTCAAAACCTGTCCGAGTACGGTGGCAACCGCCGCGCCCATCATCCCCCAGCGGAACACAAAAATAAAAATCGGGTCTAAAATAATGTTCACGACCGCGCCCAAAAGGGTAGACAGCATCGCAAACCGCGGACTGCCGTCGGAACGGATAATCGGATTCATCGCCTGTCCGAACATATAGAAAGGAATTCCTAAGGTGATATAAAAGAAATATTCCTTCGACTGTGTAAAGGTTTCCTCGTTGACACGCCCGCCGAAGGCGCTCAAAATACCGTTGCTGAACAACAAATATACCGCCGTCAGCAAAAGTCCGCAAAACAGACTGAGCACCACCGCATTACCGACACTTTTGTGCGCGTCCTCGCGCTTGCCCGCGCCCAAGCAAATGCTGACAAATGCACAGCAACCGTCGCCGATCATCACCGCGATACTTAACGCAATAACCGTCAGCGGGAACACAACCGTGTTTGCCGCGTTGCCGTAAGAGCCGAGATATTCGGCATTTGCAATGAAAATTTGGTCCACAATGTTGTATAATGCCGCCACCAGCAGGGAAATCACGCAAGGCACCGCATATTTGCGCATCAGCGTGCCGAGTTTTTCCGTGCCCAAAAAGGCATTTTCCGTTTTTTCCGCCATAAGAACCTCCGAAATATAAAAATGAAAACATAAAAATACAGCGTGCGCGCAACCGGATTTACGCAGTTACGCTACACGCTGTAAGTATAGTATACCAAATTTTCAGAATTTTGCAAAGGCGGTTTTGCACAAATCGGTTGCGCTTTTACGAAAAGAATCAAGGCATTTTGCGACCAAACGCAAAACGCGCTTATGCCCCAATCATTGCTCGAAGTGGGTCGGTAAACTTGGAATTGGACGGCGCCATCATATAGTTTAACAGCAAAACATTCTGTATGCCGTTGTCTCTAAGAAACTGCGGCAAATTCATACCCTGCACGCCCTCCTGCCGCGGGTCCAGCACATAGACCTCACTGTAATTTTCCAGCAAAAACGGTGCAAAGGCGTTGCCGTAGCTTTCCTTAATCAGCAGGATTTTCTGTCCGTTGCCGACATTGGTTGTCATTTTTATGAGCGCCTTATCCCCTTGAATAAACGCCATATATTTGCTGGCGGAATCGGTAATGTTGGTGGAGATAATGCGCAAATTCTTACCGTCATCCATTGCAGGCGTAGAAAAGTACTGCCCGCTCGCCTCCACAGTCGGGTAAAAGACCTCGACAAAATCGGGATTGTTTTTGAGCGCCTCGCTCTGCGTATAGCGATACATACTGCCGACAAAGTCGTCCAAGCGCGCGGTTTCGTGCGCATCGAGCGGCTTACACTCTAAATTCGCCGCTTCGCAAAATGCCGTGTATGCCTGATACGCCCCGCGTGCCGTCCAATGGTGGTCGGTGCGGAAATAAATATATTCGTCGGTATGGCGCGAAAGCTTGTCATACGCGTCCACCTTCACAATGTTGTCGCCCATCGCGCCGTAGGCGATTTCAATGCCGCGCTTTTGGCTGTGGGAGCCCGTTCGGTATTCCTCGGGACCGTAAAACTCCATACGCGTCGGCGCAAGCAGAGCATACACCTGCACCTCGGGTACAGCGGCGGCAAGCGCATTTACCATCGCGCCGTAATCGAGCAATTTTTGCTTATTGACGGAATACATTTCCATCGCCGCGTCTTTGGTCAAAACAATATAATTGGGCGAAACCGTATATTCCCCGACCTCGGGCGGGGCGGTGGTCGGCTCGGTTGTGGTTTCGGGGGGCTCGGTCTGTGTTTCGCCGACCGTCTCGGTCAGCGCTTGCGTCTGCGGCTCGGCCTCGGCTCCGTACGCAGGCGCAAACACCACCGCAATGACTAACACTGCGGCGGCGGCAATTAACTCTATGGTGCCGAGCACTTTTTTGGATTTGGTCATTTCCATAAATTGCTTATACCTTTTCCCCCGTTTCGGCGTTTAAAATATTTTTGAACACCGCAATGTGGGTACTTGAAATATATTTGTCCATATGCATACTGCCGAAATACCATTTATCAAAGGTACACGAATCGGACAGCTCCTCAAAATAGGCGTTTAAGGCTGTTACGCGCAGGGAATCATAATCTTTGAGCTGCAAAAAGCCCTTAATACGCAACGGCGGCTCATGAGTAATCACCATATCGACATGGTAATTTGCCGCTTCCAAGGCATGCGCGCCCGCGAGCAGCTCCTCACGCGTCGGAATTTCCTCACGCGACCAACTGTCGCCCTCGGAGCGAATGTCAATATCGGGGCTTTCGCCGCCGCCCATCGTAAATACGGTTTTGCCGTCAATGGTAAAGACCTGCCCGCGCAAAAGGTGGTACAGATTGCCGTAAATCTTGTGCACCTTTCCGCCGTTCCACTCGCTGATTTCATAATTATTTAAAAGTGAAAAATTTTCATGCGTGCCGTCAATAAAGCAAATATTATATTTGCGCTTGCCCAACTGCTTGATGATTTTCTGCTCTTTTTTGCTGTCATCCCATAAAAAGCCGAAATCCCCGCAGACAATGAGCGTATCGCCCGCTTTGAGCGCTTTTAAGCGCGACGGGGACAATCGTTCGACTTCACCGTGGGTATCCCCCGTAACATAAATCAAAATTTTTCACTTCCTCTTGTTTCTACCGTAAAACTTTGGTATACTCTATATCAGTATTTTACTATTTTACACGCTTTGAGACTTCTTTTCAAGGGGGATTTCGCGTTGAAAAGATTTATTTCCTATATTCTGACCGTGGTCCTGTTGCTTTTGCCGCTTTGTTCGGTCAAGAGTTCTGCCGCCTATAACAATTCGCTGGAAACCAGTGCAGATATCGTTCTGCTGATAAGCCTGGACAATGACACGGTTATTTTTGACAAAAATGCGGACAAGGTCACAGCGCCCGCGTCACTGACAAAAATCACAACGGCGATTTTGACGATTGAAAACTGCGACGATTTGGACGCGATGGTCACGATTAAGCAGTCCACCATTGATGCCATCAGCGGCACAAACAGCTCTACGGCGGGGTTAAAGGTCGGGGAGGAGCTTTCGGTGCGCAATCTTTTATACTGTATGATGGTCAAAAGCGCCAACGAGGCGGCGCTCGCACTTGCGGACTACATCGGCGGCAGTGTGTCGAACTTTGTGCAGATGATGAACGATTTTGTAATGGATATGGGCTGTGAAAACACGCATTTTGACAACCCGCACGGGTTGGACTCGCCCGGGCAATACACCACCGCGCGCGACCTTGCAATGATTACCAAGCACGCGCTGACGCTCCCGCTGTTTGAGGAAATCGTCAACACCGTAAACTACAAACTGCCCGCCACCAACAAAAGCGGCGAGCGTAATCTGCTTTCGACAAATTGGATGATTAACCCGAATTTTAAAACCTACTATTTAAAATATGCGCAGGGCATTAAAACCGGCACAACCACCAACGCGGGGCACTGCATCATTTCAAAGGCGAGCAAAGACGGCTACAATTATTTGGCGGTGGTCATGGGTGCGCCCGCCGAAGATGTTACAGGCGACGGCAACCCCGACAACTGCGCATTTTTGGAATGTAAAAAGATTTTTCAATGGGCGTTTGACAACATTCGCTTAACCAAGGTTGCCGACCCCACACAAATTGCGACAGTGGTGGATGTCAAGCTGTCGTGGAATGTGGACCATGTGCGGTTGGTGCCCGAAACCGAGGTCACGGCGCTCGTACCCGTGGGCAATGACGAAAACAGCGTGCTGTTGGAGGTGATCCCCGAAGAAACGCCCAAAACGGTAAACGCCCCGATTCAAAAGGGAGATGTTCTCGGCAAAGCACGCATTCTCTACGCGGAGGATGTCATCGCCACGGTCAATTTGGTTGCGGCGGAGGATGTGCATATGAGTGTGATTTTGTTTGTTTTGGACGGCATTCAAAATATTTTCAAATCCACGCTGTTTCAAATCGTGTTTGCGCTGATTGTTTTGATTTTGGCAATTTACATCGGGCTGATTATACGCCACAATCAAAAGAAAAAGCGTCGAAAAGCCCCGAAACCCGTGAAGAATTTTCGGAATATGAAATAATAATAAATGAACTGCAAACCCGGTGTTCGCCAAAGTCAGCGCACACCGGGTTTCATTGTAGGTATAGAGACGCATTGCGCACCTGTTTGTCATTCTGACGCAACAGCCAAAGCATCTTGTTTCGCATATATTTTATTTTGTGGGATTGGAGATCCTTCGCTTCGTACAGAATGACAAATTGGGATTTGCATTTGTGTTTATACGGTAGGGCGAGGCAATCACAAAAGATACCCTCGCAAGCGTTCCAACAACGCGGTATCGACCACAATTTCCGCTTTGGTGCCCTCGGGCAGAAATTCCTCGGACAGCACCTGCCCGTTCTCGCGGATTTGTGAAAGCAAGTGCCCCTCGGCAAAGGGAATGAGCACCGTGGCGCGCGTGACGGTTTTCTGCAAAGTGTTTTCCATCGCCGCAAGCAAGTCGGGTATCCCCTCGCCCGTTACAGCGCTGATATGCACGGTGTTGCCGACGGTGGGTAAGTCATACAGCGCGGGCACGCGGTCGCACTTATTCATTACGGTAATCAACGGCGTGTGCGCACAGCCGAGGTCTGCAAGCAAGTGTTCCGTTACTTCCAAATGCTCGGCGCACGAAGGGTCGGACGCGTCGCAGACATTGAGCAGTAAATCCGCCGCTTTCGCCTCCTCCAAGGTTGACTTAAACGCCTCCACCAAATGATGCGGCAAACGGCGCACCAGCCCGACGGTATCGACCAGCATTACGCTTTGCCCGTTCGGGAGCGTCAGCTTGCGCGCGGTAGGGTCTAAGGTCGCAAACAGCTTATCCTCTGCCAACACGCCTGCCTCAGTTAAGGTGTTCAACAGTGTGGATTTGCCCGCATTCGTGTAACCGACAATCGCCACCGTCGTTATGCCGTCTTTTTTGCGCCGTGTACGCTGTGCATTGCGGCGTTTTTCAATTTGCCGCAGTTCCTCTTTTAATGCATAAATGCGCCGACGGATATGGCGGCGGTCACTTTCCAATTTTGTTTCGCCCGGACCGCGCGTGCCGATACCGCCGCCCAACCGCGATAACGATTTCCCCTGCCCCGCAAGGCGCGGCAACGCGTATTGCAGTTGTGCTAATTCCACCTGAATTTTGCCCTCGCGACTGCGGGCGCGCTGGGCGAAAATATCCAAAATCAGCGTGGTGCGGTCTATCACGCGCGTATGCGTTTCGCGCTCTAAATTGCGCTGTTGTGCGGGACTTAATTCCCCGTCGGCAATGAGCAAATCAACTTCGTTATTCTCACAAAATTCCTTGACCTCTGCCAGTCTGCCCGACCCGATATAGGTGGCGGGATTGGGACTTTCGAGTTTTTGCGATACCACGCAGACCGTCTCTGCCCCCGCGGTTTTGCTCAATTCTTCGAGTTCCGCCAAGGAAATCTCGCAATCGTATTCCCCTGTATCCACGCCCAACAACACGGCGCGCTCGGGATTTTGAGAATTTTCGTAAAAAGCCATTTTGCAACTTCTTTCCATAGGATTTCTGTATTTAGTTTACCACACACACCAAAAATCAGCAATAGAATTTCCAAAGCGCCGTATGCATATACTGTATCGGAGGTGTTTTGATGAACTGCTGTGTGACGGATTTGCGCGAAAAAGAAATCATCAATTTAAAAGACGGTTGTCGGTTGGGTTCGGTGTGCGATGTAGAAATCGACACCTGCACGGGGCGCGTGCTTGCGCTGATTGTATTCGGGAAATCCAAACTTATGGGCTTCGGCTCTCGGACAGACGATATACGCATTGCGTGGGAGGCCATTGAGGTCATCGGTGACGATACGATTTTGGTGCGGTTTGACTGCCCCGAAGCGTGTAAACCGAGCCCGAAAAAGAAAAATGCGCTCGATTCCCTGTTTCGGCAAGGATAAACGCAACATACACGCGAAAATGCGCCCCGCGAACACACGCGGGGCGCACATATTGTCTTCATTTCAAAAATCAGCCGTCAGCCTCTGGCTCTAACAAGGAATAGCCGCCGTCACTGCGTTTATATACCACATTCACCGCGTCCGTTTCAGCGTTGCGGAACAGATAAAACGCGTGCCCGAGCATATTCATTTGCAAAATCGCTTCGTCCACGGTTTCGGGCTTTAAGGCGACGGACTTTGTACGAATAACCTCGTATTCCTCCTCGGTCTCTTCTGCCGTGTCGGGAGCGTTGAACACCTCGTCAAACGAAACCTCGCGCAGTCTGCGTTCCAATTTGGTTTTATTTTTGCGGATTTGGCGAATGAGCGAATCGACGCAAGCGTCCAACGCATCCTCCAAATCTTGGGAGCGCTCCTGCGCGCGGAATATAAAGCCGCCCTTTTGGAGCGTAATTTCAACAATTTTGATGTTTTTCTCCACGGTGGCGGTGATTTTCGCCGTCGCGTCAGGGCCGAAGAATTTTTCGACCTTTTGCAGTTTTTTCTCGGCATGCGCCTTAAAAGACTCTCTGGGTGTGCATTTTCTGCCGATGATGGTAATGTTCATTCTGAAATCCCCTTTGTATATATTCAAAAGCGTTGCCGCTTTTGTTTTCTACAGCATCAGTATAGCACACTTTGTTTAAAAAATAAAGACTGTTTTTAAAATTTTTGTTAAGTTTGTATAATTTTGTCGTGTTTTAAAGAGATTTGATGAAACCAAACGGCACGCGGCGGAACGGTACGACCATGCCCTACGCGCACACAGTACATTTCATGCGTAGGGGCGGGTTTCCACGCCCGCCCGTGGATTTTGATGTGTTTTTACGGAACGGTCAAGACCGTTCCCTACGCACGAAATAAAATTTTCAGGGTAGGGCGGGAGCAAGCCCCACCCGAATGTCATTCTGCGCCGTCAGGCGAAGAATCTCGTCTTGCATATTTTTTGATTTGTTCAGTTTGAGATCCTTCGCTTCGCTCAGGATGACAATAGCAGATTACAGCGTCATTTCTGCGTGGCGGGTGACATGGCACCCGATATTCACTGCGGCGGGCAAACCCGCAATATGCGTGGGGGCAACCTCAATATTTACCGCTAACGCCGTGGTTTTGCCGCCAAATCCCTGCGGTCCGACGCCGAGCGCATTGATGCGTTCTAAAAGCCGCACTTCCATTTCAGCATAAAACGGATTTTTATTGCGGACAGACACGGGGCGGCACAGCGCTTTTTTGGCAAGATAGGCACAATATTCAAAATCGCCGCCGAACCCGACGCCCAGCACCATCGGCGGGCAAGGGTTGCCGCCTGCGTCGCGGACAACCTGCACCACAAAATCCTCTAAATCCGCCGCTTTGGCAGACGGCGTAAACATTTTCATTTGGCTCATATTTTCACTGCCGAAGCCTTTGGGCGCGGCGAGAATATGGATTTTGTCGCCAGGGACGATGCGCGTATGTATCACAGCGGGGGTGTTATCCTCGGTATTGACGCGGTCCAGCGGGTCGCGCACCACGGATTTACGCAACAGCCCCTCTGTATAGCCTTTTGCTACGCCGCGGTTGACCGCCGCCTCAAAATCGCCGTCGACAATATGTACCTCCTGCCCGATTTCAAAAAACAGCACCGCCATACCGGTATCCTGGCAAATCGGTATATCCAAATCCTTTGCCGCCTCTAAATTCTCTAAAAGCGCGCCCATAATCTGTTTGGGGAGCGCCTCGCACTCCGCCTTTTCGCCGCACGCAATACAGCTACGCAAATCGTCGGGCAAAATTTTGTTGGCGCGCACCAAAAGAGACGCCACGGCCGTTTCAATTTCCTGTACTTTGATTTCTCTCATCGGTTTTATTCCTTTACAAAAACAGGCAGACGAGCGTTCGTCTGCCTGCGTATTTTTTTACTTGCGGCGCGAATACGAACCGCGTCTGCCGCCGTCGTTCGCACGCTTTAAATCGGAAATTTTTTCGTCGCTGACCTGTTTGAAGCGTGCCATCATATCCTCAAACGATTGCGGCTCATTGCTTTTGGGCTCGGCGCCTTTCCAAACATTCGGCGCACCGCTTCGTCTGCCGTTTTGCCGCTCTCTGCGCGGGCGCTCCCCCTCGTTTTGCGCAGGCGGGTCCATTGTCTTTTTGATGGACAAGCTAACCTTTCCCTCGGGCGTTACATCTAAGACCTTGACCTTGACGGTCTGCCCCTCTTTCAGAAAATCGTGAATGTCACTGACGAAGCTCGTAGAAACCTCAGAGATATGTACCATACCGGTTACATTGTCCGGTAAGGTGACAAACGCCCCGAAATTTGTCAGCCCCGTTACTTTGCCTTCCAGAATTGCCCCAACTTCGACCATAAAAAAGAATTGTCCTCCCGGTGAGCCGCCAACTGTAAGTCAGTTGCTCGGTGTAATATCGTAGTATACCTTTTCGTCAGGCATAACATACCCTAATTTCTCGCGTGCGACGCGCTCGATATATTCTTTTTCGTCGCCGCCGTCCACAACTGCCTGCAACCGCTCGTTTTCCGCCTGTTGCGCAACAATCTGTGCCTGAATTTGCGCCGCTTCTTTTTCTTTTTCGCGGATTTCCAACTGTGCACTGATGAAGCTAATCACAAAATACCCTGCTGCAAGCAACAGAGCCAAAGTCAAAATGAAGCTATGTTTTTGGGGTTTTCTTTTTTTTGCTTTCATTTTCCTTACCGTTTCTTTCATCGTTGCGGGAGCTTCCCCCGTCGGAAGATACTTTAACAGGTTGATTATACAACATCTCTTTTACACTTTTCAAGTAGAATTTTGATTTTTTTACTGAAAATTTCGATTTTTTCTGTGCTTTTTGAACATTTTTTGCAAGTTTTCCCCTGCATTTTTTCATAAAACGAAAAATCGGTGCAGAAATTTTACGGTACACCGCCGAAAAAAAACGGCGGACTGCCCGCGCGGCGCGTTCCAGCCGCCCTGCAAAAAATGTGCCGAAGGTGTACGCATACAGCAAAAAGCCGAGCAAAATCCCCAAAAGCACATAGCCGCGAATTTGCCCGTTGAGGGTGGTCAGCACAAATAAAAATACCAAAAGTCCCGCCGTGATTGAGAACAGCAAATCCGAAACGCGGTAAGCGCGATCGGTTTTTTGAAACAGCATTCGTACCATACGGAACAAATCGTATACCGCGCCCAAAAAGAACCCGAAGCCGACCGCCGACAAAAAAATGCGGATTTGCGCCCCTGAGGAAAACAGATAGGTCATCAGCGGAACACCCTGCCCCAAAACGAGCCTTGCTGCGGCTTTTGCGCACGGTCGGTATAGGTCAACGCCGTGATATCCCCCTCAACCGCCAACTCGCCCATTTCCAAGCTCAGGCGATTGATATGTAAATCCTCTCCTTTGACGGTCAATTCCCCCATTTGCGTAAACACAATGACGGTCTGCTCGTCAAAGCTGTCCACATCGGAAACCCCCGAAACCGTCAGGCGGCGTCGGTCCTCTAAAATCACATTGTGCGGCACGGGCATTTGGTTTATGCTGTTTTGTTCATTCATCGCCATAAAAAGAACCTCCCTTATGCAAATTCTATGCA
>JBJEPR010000198.1:0-9160 GCA_051881335.1 Candidatus Fimenecus sp.
CGCTTAATGGTGCTCCATTTGGAATGTCCTGACATAAGTTTCACCTTCTCACAAAATTACGCATAATAGTTTACCACAGACTTGCAGTTTTCGCAAGCCCTGAATAGAAGAAACGGACAGCCGAATTCTTTTGCGACTGCCCGTTTTGTATTATTCTGTTCTTTCGCCGAATTTTTCAGAGGTTACATCTATCATAAACCAAATCACCTGTTCATCGACTTCTTTCAAATGATTTCCGTAATACAAACTATATTGGCTGTCGATGAACTCAGAATTGAAACGCTCATGGTTACAGCGATAAGTGATGTTCGACGGCAAAACCTGTCGGTAATAGTGCATGGACCAAGCCACGAGGTGAAATCCGCTGTCGATTATATCGTTATACAGTGCTGTGGAGGCGATATACATACGGCGGTTTTCAACACCGTGCGGAAACGCAAAATCATAGCCCGTCAGCAATTCCTGCGTGCCGTCGTGCAAATCGCTCCACCGTGAAAACGCGTTCGCGGATACGGCTTGTCCGTCCTTGTCCGAAAGTAGTAGGAAAAAGTCCGTATCGGTAAGTGCCGAAAAGCGAAACCAAGGTTCTTCCGAATACGGCAAATAGATGCCGTCACGAAAATGGAAAGTTCTTTCGTCAAATCCTGAAAAAACGGTCAGCACGCGCACATATTTTCCGTTGGAATTGATTGATTCGGGGTCATTTTCAGCCGGTAGACCGTTTAAATAAAAGATATACGCCGTGCAACCCGTTTCTCGCCCGTCCGAGGACTGCGGGTTTTCTTGTGTGTCCATATACTGCGCCGTGCGGTAGTGCAAAACCTCGCTGTCGGGCAAATCCTGCAAAACCGTTTCCGGCAGTCCGAGCGCACGCAAATGCGCACGGGTGTTTGCGACGGTGTCGGCGTTGACATCGGTATCTGCAACGGTATAAATTTCCGTCTGCGGTGCACGCGTTGCCGCCGCAACCATACTGCCGAGTGGCAACAACAGGCAAAGGACAATGCAGACCGAAAGCCCTGTCCGCATCGGCTTTTCAAGCGGCCTTTCCAGCGGAAATTCCGGCTCGGTACGGCTTAAAATCCGCTTGGCGCGCCACAGCCCGATAACAGGGAAGATAAGCCCGAGGAGTATAAGCATATTGCAATACGCATATTCCGCAGACAGCAATGGCTCGCTGTTCCAAGATATTACAACCGTACAATAGGCGACCCAAAGCTGTGGGAGAATGCAAAAATACAGAAACAAATTGTCTGTGTCAAATCCCGACTGCTGTTCGCATAAGGTTTGTATGCCGATATACAAAGCACAGCAAAACACATTCAAAAACACAGCCGCCGCCACCGAAAAGCACCCGCGCCATACATTTTGCGGCATATCGTATACCGTTATAAACCACGCGGCATTTTGACAAAGCAGATACGCCGCCAAAATACCTGCCGCTGCTTTTAGGGGCTTGTTAAACCGATACAGCCGAAACAGCGCAAACAACAGTAGAATTTGCCCGATTATCGGCATAAACTTGCCGAACAACGGTATAACATCAACGCGGCAACAGACGAATAACAGCCCGAAAATCAAGCAGTTTACGGTGGAACGCATATATTCGGGCGGCGAAAATTTGTAAAGCAAGGCGAATTTGCCGCGCAAGACCTCACGGTCGCCCATATTTGTGAGGGCTTCGTTTTCGGCTTCAGCGGCGGTGTGCCCTGTGGCGAGCGCGCGTTCGTAGTTGTCCTCTAAATGTCCGAGCAGTTCATCGTGGATTTCGGCGCGCTTTCTGTGACTTTGAATGCCCGCGCAAACATATTGCAAATATTCCTCAAATTGCGGTATGAACAAAGCAATCCCCCATTTCTCACCCTACGGCGTTTTGTATGCCGCCAATCACGCGGTTCACCGCCTTTTGGTAAGTGTTCCATTCCTCTTTTTGCTTTTCCAACTCCCGCAAGCCTTTTTGTGTGATTTTATAGTATTTGCGGCGCTTTCCCGTGTCGGAACTGTCTGCCCAGTAAGAAGTAAGCAGCTCCTCTTTTTCGAGCGCGTGCAGAATGGGGTAGAGTGTGCCCTCGTTCATTTGAAACACGCTTTCGCTCATCAATTCGACAGTTTTGATGATTTGATAGCCGTACAGCTCCTGCCGCGACAGCACGCTCAATACCAACAACCCCGTACTACCCTTTGCGAGTTCTTTACTGATACGCATAGGGATGCCTCCTTTAAAATAAAAAATGAAAATGCCTTTTGTAAATATGTACCTCGAATATCTATGTATAAAATAGCATATATGCATTTTTTTGTCAATAGGGGGCGAAGCGGCAAATCGGAACACAAAAAGCGGCAGGGGAACGCGCCCTGCCGCAAATGCGTAAAACCGATATTTTCAAATTCCGTTGATATAGTCAATGATACCTTGCGCCGAATTTTCGCGCAGCTCTAACGGCTCGATAGGCTCAACCATATTTTCGAGATAATGCGCGTCGGAGTTGCGCACAATGCGCATATCCCGCAAAAGCGGGTGCTTTTCAAGATACTGCGGCAAGAATGCCTTGTGTGTGAATTCCGCCGTCGTGAATTGCAGTTCGGGATACAAAAAGCCCAACACCGACAAAATGCTGTATGACGCACGGTCTAAATGCGCGGGAAAGCACGCCCCGCCGAACGAGCGCAGCAACGGCACAAGGGCATCTATCGAAACTGTGCTTGCCGTGGTCAAAAGCAGGGGCTCTGTGTCTACAATCCCGTCGCCTGTGTCCATCACACGCTGTTCGCCGAAAATTTCAGGTTGATTTTCAACGGGCGGCATTGTCCCGTGAATATGCCGCGAAAATGCGTCTGCCGCGTCTAAATCGGGCAACAGGCAAACACAATGGATTTCCTCGGCGGTACAAAGCTCCATACCGGGCACAACCGTCAAGCCGATTTCCTTGCCGATTTCCACCGCGCTTTTGCAGTTGCGGCAGGAGTTGTGGTCGGTTAAGGCAATCATATCAAAACCCAACAGCTTCGCCATATTGACGAGGTTGTAGGGCGTCATATCGTTGTCCCCGCAGGGGGAAAGACAAGAATGTATATGTAAATCTGCGTAAATTTTCATAGCAATTTGGATAACGCTGCGGCGAGCGTATAGGCATTTTCTGCGGACTGCAAAATATTTACACCCTGCTGTTCGGCTTTTTGTTTTGCGTCGTCGTCTAACGGTGCATTTTCGCAAAGCACAATACACGCGCAGTCCGCCAGCACGCTGACGGCAACGGCGTTGACATTGCCCATCACCGTAAACCAACAGTCATCACTTTGCGCGCGCGACATCACCCAGCTTAACAGGTCGCCGCAGTAGCCGCCGCCGATTGCACGCGATAAATCGCCCTCGACGGCAACGGTCAAATTTTGTTGCTGTGCAAATTCGTTTACAGTCATATGTATCCCTCGATTTTTAGGCTAATTTGTGTCATCCGACTTGCGGAACGGTGCGGGAATGGGAATGTAGTTACTGCCGTCAGTCTTTTCCCGCGTGAAGAACACGCAGTCCTCAATAGACGCCTTGCCGCGTACAATATCCTCTGCCAAATCGCGGCAGGAGGGCGCGCCGCAGGTGCCGCAGTCCAGCCCCGGCAGTGTTTTTTCGATTTCGTTCATTTTTGCCATTTTTTCCATCGCACGGCGCAAGTCCGTATCCAACTTCATAATGTTGACCGGTTCCAACGGCTTTTCCCACTGCATTTGCGGCGGAATTTCCTCTGTATCCAAATGGTTGCACGAAACCGGTAGATATTTACGAAGCCGTTGCAGCCGCGCTTTGGCAACATACGGGTTTTCCACAGTCAGCGGTCCGCCGACGCACCCGCCTGAGCAGGCGTTCAGTTCAATGAAATCGAGGTCGTTTAACTTTTCGTCCTCCAATTCCTCCAAAACCTTGATGACATTTTCTATCCCATCTGCCGCGAGATACCGTTCTTTAATCAGCGCCGCGGATTCCCCGCCTGAGGACGCCCAGCCGACGCCCAAAATTCCCGAATTTTTGAGCGGCTTTAATTCGGTCAGTTTATCCATTTGCCCCAACAGCACAGGGTAGATATCTTTGATGGCAAACACGCCGCTGATATTGGATTTGGCGTTGCAAATCGGCTGTTTAATCGCCGTGATTTTCGCCGTGCAGGGCGTAATGAAAAACACACCGATGTCCTCGGGCGCAAGCCCTGTTTTTTCGACTGCGCGCTCGCGCGCAAGGCGCGCCGCTTCCTCTAAGGGTGCGTTTAAATCCAAAACATTGGGAATGAGATTCGGAAACCGCACGCGGATAAGCCGCACAATCGCGGGACACGCCGAGGAAATCACGGGGCGCACAATATCCTGCCGTTGCATATAGGCTCTGGTTGCGTCCGAAATCAACTCCGCACCGACCGAAACCTCGAACACATCGTCAAAGCCCATCTGCAAAAAGCCGTTGAGCACATAGTCCACATCGTCTAAATTGTTGAACTGCCCGTACAGCGTCGGTGCAGGCAGGGCGATGCGGTATTTGTACTCCAAAATTTCGTTGAAGGAATATTTTTCGGCATATTTTGCGTGGTTGGGGCAAATGCGGATGCATTCGCCGCAGTCAATACAGCGTTCCGAAATAATATATGCCTTGCCGCGGCGCACGCGAATGGCACCCGTCGGGCAACGCTTAATGCAGTTGATGCATCCTTTGCATTTTTCTTCATCCAGTCGCACGGAATGGAAAAACTCGTTTGACAGCATAACTCTGTATCTCCGTATATAGTATTTCAGGGATTTACGATGGCTTACGCGGGAACATCTACGCGAAGCCGCATCGTTGTACCGACGCCGATTTCGGTTTCAATCTGCATATCGTCGGTGTATTTTTTAATGTTCGGCAAGCCCATTCCCGCGCCGAAACCCAACGCGCGCACATTGTCGGGCGCGGTGGAGTACCCCTCCTGCATAGCGAGGGATATGTCGGGAATGCCGGGACCGTGGTCGGTTAAGACCATACGGATTTGATCGGGGTCGATTTCCACATCAATTTCGCCGCCGCCCGCGTGAATGACCATATTGATTTCCGCCTCGTACAGTGCAATCACAACATTGCGCACCACAGCGGGGTCAAAGCCTAATTTTTTTAAATGCGTCTTGACATTGCCCGACGCCTCGCCCGCACGGGTGAAATCATCCCCGGGGACATCGTAGTGTAGGGTAATCAAGCTCATCGTATCGCGCCTCCCCGCAAGCCCTTTTCATACAGCATCCCGCAGGATGCGAACATCGGGTACTGCGTAGAAAGCAGAACGATGTCGCGGTCGCGTGCAAGCTCGATAATGCTTTCATCGGGGTGTTTGCCGCGCACGAAAACGATGCATTGCATATCCATCATTTCGGCGGTGCGCACCACCTGTGGATTTACAAGACCTGACAAAAGCACCGCCTGTTCTTTGACATAGGCAAGCACATCGCTCATCATATCACTGCCGCAGGCGGAAAACACCTCACGGTCTAAAAATTCCTCGCCGCAAATGACCTGTGCCGCAAGGATTTCTTGGATTTCACGAACCTTCATAGCAAAACCTCCGTGTTGGATATATATACCATTATACATAAAAACCGTTTTGAATACAAGCACTTTTCGGTATAAATTGCATAACAGGGAACAGAAACTATATTGGATAGTGTCTTTTTGGACAAAACAATAAAAATTGTTGCTTATTCACGGTTGTCCCGTTTTTCCTATTGCAAGCGCACAAAATCAATGATACAATAATAAATTAAATCAAGGATATATTCCATTGTAAACACACACAAAACCTATACAGGAGAACGATTTTATGAATATCGTTATTGTCGGCGACGGCAAGGTTGGCGCGGCACTTACAGAGCATTTGTCTACGGAAGGGCACGATGTGGTGGTCATTGACAGAGACCCAAAGGTCGTGGAAGAAATGGTCAATCAATACGATGTGATGGGACTTTGCGGCAACGGTGCAAGCTACAGTGTGCAAAAGGAAGCGGGCGTGGATAAAGCGCGGCTTTTAATTGCGGCAACCTCGTCGGACGAATTGAACATTCTTTGCTGCTTGGTTGCCAAAAAAATCGGTGCGCACCATACCATTGCCCGTGTGCGCAACCCCGAATATGCCAAACAACTGCACTTTTTTAAAGAGGAACTGGGCTTGAGCTTGGTGGTCAATCCCGAATATGCCGCGGCGAATGAAATCGCGCGCGTCCTGCGTTTCCCGACGGCGCTGAATATGGAGAGCTTCGCAGGCGACCGTGTGGATTTGGCGGAAATCGAAATCAAAGCCGACAATCCGCTTGCGGGTATGCGCGTCTGTGAAATTGCGGGGCGGTTTAAAGCCCGCGTGCTTATTTGCGCGGTGCAGCGTGGGGAACGCGTTTATATTCCGAACGGCAATTTCGGTTTGCAGGCGGGCGACCGTATTCATATCACCTCAAAACGCAGTGATATGATTGCGTTTATGAAGGAATTGGGCATATACCGCCACCGCACCAAAAATGTTTTGATTTCGGGCGGCGGCAAAATGGGCTATTACTTGGCGTTGCAGTTGTCCGAAACGGGGCATAAGGTCAAGGTGATTGAAATTGACGAACAGCGCGCCGAGGTTTTGGCAGACCTGTTGCCGCACGCTACGGTGGTCTGCGGCGACGGCAGTGACCGCAATATTTTGCTCGAACAGGGTTTAGACAATCAAGACGCGTTTGTGTCTTTGACCACGATTGATGAAGAGAACATCATTACCACGATGTATGCGTCATCTATCGGCGTCAGCAAAACCGTGGCAAAGGTCAACCGCGTGTCTTATGATATTTTGCAGAGCATCGGTATTGAAACGGCGGTTTCGTCAAAAACCATTGCCGCCAATCAAATTATCGGGTATGTCCGCGCGCTGGAAAATTCCGGCAGCAGCAGTGTGCAGACCTTGTATAAATTGGTAAATGACCGCGTCGAAGCATTGGAATTTCGCATTGAAAGCCAAGATGCCTTTTATATCGGCAGTACCTTAAAAGAATTGCAGTTAAAAGACGATGTGATGATTGGCTGTATTTTAAGAAAGGGTAAAATCATTTACCCGTGCGGCGACGATACTATTGAAAACGGGGATAATGTGATTGTGATTACCACCCGCAACGGATTTAAAAACTTTGAAGAAATCTTTCGGTAAACACTGGTAGGAGAAATGAATCACCGATGAATTACAGAATGGTCAGTACAACGGTCGGCAAAATTTTAATTGCAGAAGCCGTTTTGATGTTGCTGCCGCTGAGTGTAGCGTTTTATTACGGGGAAGTCGGCACACCGTGGGCGTTTGTCCTAACGGCGGCGCTTTTGCTCGGATGCGGTTTTCTATTGGAAATCAAGAAGCCGCGTCATCGCCGCATCTATGCACGCGAGGGTTTTATGATTGTGGCAATTTCGTGGATTTTGATTTCCGTATTCGGCGCATTGCCGTTTTGGTTTTCGGGTGCAATAGCCAATCCTGTGGATGCACTGTTTGAAACGGTGTCAGGCTTTACCACCACGGGTGCGTCCATTTTGACCGATATTGAGTCTTTGCCGAAAAGCATTTTGTTTTGGCGCAGTTTTACGCATTGGATCGGCGGTATGGGCATTCTTGTGTTCGTGCTGGCATTTTTGCCGCAACGCGAAAATCAGTCGATGCACATTATGCGCGCCGAAGTGCCCGGGCCCACAATGGGCAAGCTGGTTTCCAAAACGATGATGACTGCACGGATTTTGTATATTATCTACTTCGCCTTGACAATTCTCGAAATTATCCTGTTGTTGGCGGGCGGTATGCCGTTTTTTGACAGTGTGACCACCGCATTCGCTACGGCAGGTACGGGCGGCTTTTCGGTACGCAATGCGAGCGTTGCGGCATACGGCAGTCTGTATGCGGAAGTTGTTATTTCCGTTTTTATGATTTTATTCGGCGTCAACTTCAATTTATACTTTTTGTTGCTGACGCGCCAGTTTGGGCGGGTGTTCAAAAGTGAAGAACTGCGTTGGTATCTCGGCATTATCGCCTTTACCACCACAGTGATTGCGCTGGATATTTTACCGATTTATAAGCACATTACCACTGCCGTGCGGTATGCGGGCTTTCAGGTGGCGTCGATTATCACCACGACGGGCTTCTCGACGGCAGATTACACGCAGTGGCCGGTGCTTTCGCAAATGGTATTGCTTTCGCTGTTCTGTATCGGTGCGTGCGCCGGCTCTACGGGCGGCGGTTTTAAAGTCGAGCGTATGATGGTGCTTTGCAAATCGGTACTCAGTCAAATTAAAAAGTCGATGAATTCCCGCGAGGTCGTCACTGTCAAGGTGGACGGTAAAACCTTGGACAGTCAATATGTCCACAGCGTGCTTGCCTATCTCGGGCTGTATGTAGTGGTGGTATTTGTTGGGATTTTCTTGGTGTGCTTTGACAATGTCGATATGCAAGAGGCCATCGGCGCGGTGCTGACCTGCTTTAACAATGTCGGCCCTGCATTCGGGCGATTGAGCCCTGTCGGAAATTTCAGCGAACTTTCGTATTTTACGAAACTGATTTTGAGCTTCTTAATGCTCGCAGGCAGATTGGAAATCTACCCCATGCTGATTGTCTTTTACTATAAAGCGTGGAAACGGAAAAATTGAAACGGCGTAAAATATAAATTGGAATTCATATAACCAAAAGCGTAGGGAATATTACTATGAAGAAAAACTATATATATGCAATAGTAACGGTACTTATTTGGTCAACAATGGCAGCTATGGTTAAAAAGATGCTGTATGATATTCCAAATTTAGAGGCGTTATCCATTAGTAGTATTTTTGCTTTTTTATTTCTTCTGATTGTCAATCTTAAAAACGGAGTAGTTCAAGAAATGAAAAAATACTCTGTTAAAGATTATGGGATTATGGGCGGATTGGGATTTATCGGCTTATTTTTATATTCTGCGCTATATTATTATGGACTGGCAAAATTAACTTCTCAGGAAGCGTGTATATTGAATTATCTATGGCCCATTATGTTAGTTATTTTTTCATGTATAATATTAAAAGAAAAATTGACATTTACAAAAGGAATTGCAATGCTTTGCTCCTTCGTGGGAATTATCATTCTTTCTTTAGGAAACGGAAGTTTTTCAACGGGAA
>JBJEPR010000199.1:0-2072 GCA_051881335.1 Candidatus Fimenecus sp.
AAAAAGAAAATAAAATATTATGAACGGCAAAGAAAGTACATCTCTGCCGTATCATACAATGATTTATTGCGCGCGGAAAGTAATTTCGCCGGTTTTGTCGTCCATAGAGTCCACAATCGCCAACGATTCCAAATGTATCCCGCGTTCCCGAATAAGCGCACCGCCTTTTTGAAAGCCCTTTTCAATCGCGATGCCGATCCCCGCGACCGAGGCGCCCGCCGCGTTGACAATATCAATAAGTCCCTCTAACGCACAACCGTTTGCAAGAAAATCATCGATAATCAAAACCTTGTCCGACGGGGAAAGATATTTTTTCGAAACAATGACATTGTAGACGCGCTTGTGCGTAAAGGACTCAATCTGTGTGGAATACACTTCGCCGTCAATATTGACGCTCTGCGCCTTTTTGGCAAACACCACAGGCACATTGAAGTACTGCGCCGCGATACAGGCTATCCCGATACCGGACGCCTCAATGGTCATAATCTTGTTAATTTCGGTATCCTGAAACAGGCGTTTAAACTCTTTGCCCATTTCATTGAACAGCGCAATATCCATTTGGTGGTTTAAAAAGGAGTCCACCTTTAAGACATTGCCTGCCTTTACAATTCCGTCTTTTCGAATGCGCTCTTCTAACAGTTTCATTCCTTGCCCCACAAAAACAAAAATCAGATGAGGTAAGTATACAATATTCTGACAATTTTTTCAACAGAAAATCCGGAAAAACAGACAAATTTCCAAAATTTTTGCGAAGCGTTTCCTTTTTGCCGAAAACGGTATATAATAAACGCAAATTTCGGAAAGAAGGTTTTTCCCTTGGTAACGGATTTAACCGTCGGCAAACCGCGCCGTGTGTTGATGAAGTTTACGCTTCCATTACTTTTAAGCGTCGTGTTTCAGCAACTGTATAATATCGTAGACAGCATTATTGCCGGCCATTATATCGGCGTAAATGCTTTAGCGGCAGTCGGGGCTTCGTACCCGATTACGATGATATTTATGGCGATTGCCAACGGCACAAACATCGGCTGTTCCGTAGTCATTTCGCAGTTATTCGGCGGCAAGCGTATGACACATATGAAAACAGCGGTCAGCACAGCAATTCTTGCAAGCACGGCACTCGCACTTTTGCTGACAGGGATCGGACTTCTGCTCTCCCCCGCTTTATTGCGCGCAATAGACACCCCTACGGAAATTCTGGCGGACGCGGAATTATATTTGAACATCTATATCGGCGGCTTATGCTTTTTATTTTTATATAATATTGCTAACGGCGTATTTACGGCGCTCGGCGACTCAAAAACACCGCTTTTCTTTTTGATTTTTTCCTCTGTCGGCAATATTGCGCTGGATATTCTGTTTGTCACGCAGTTGAGTATGGGCGTTGCAGGGGTCGCCTGGGCAACCTTTATCGCGCAAGGATTCGCGTCGATTGCCGCCCTTTTTGTGTTGATAGTCCGCGTCAAAAAAATCGAAAGCGAAAAACCAAAGCTGTTTTCAGGCAAGATGCTCACACGCATTTCCCGCATTGCGATTCCGAGCATTTTACAACAGAGCTTTGTTTCGGTAGGCAATGTATTCATACAAGGCTTAATTAACGGCTACGGTGCTACGGTCGTTGCAGCATTTGCGGCGGCAATGAAGCTCAACACCTTCACGATTACCACGCTTTGTGCGCTTGGAAACGGGCTTTCGAGCTACACGGCGCAGAATATCGGTGCAGGAAACACCACTCGGATAAAACAGGGATTTCACGCAGGTGTCATAATTGCGTTGAGCATAGCCGTTCCGTTTTTCGTGTTATTTTTCTTCTTTCCCGAATACTCTATGCAAATTTTTGTAGACGAAGCGAGTGCAGATGTCATTACTGCCGGCACAGCCTTTTTGAAAATTGTTTCCCCGTTTTACTTCTTAATCACTGTAAAACTGGTTGTGGACGGCATTTTGCGCGGTGCAGGTGCAATGAACGCCTTTATGGTTGCCACATTTTCCGATTTGATTTTACGCGTTGTGTTTGCCTTTGTCCTTTCCCCCGTATTCGGTGAACAGGGCATTTGGTATTCGTGGCCGAT
>JBJEPR010000200.1:0-2072 GCA_051881335.1 Candidatus Fimenecus sp.
GTCGGGCGCACCATGCAGTTAAACCCCCACGGTGATGCGACCATTTACGAAACGATGGTGCGTTTGTCGCGCGGGAATGAGGCGCTTTTGTACCCGTATGTTTTGTCGAAGGGCAACTTCGGCAAGGCGTATTCCCGCAATATGCAGTACGCCGCCTCGCGTTACACCGAGGCAAAGTTAGAACCGATTGCCGCCGAACTGTTCGCGGATATTGACAAAGATACCGTTGATTTCGTTGATAACTATGACAATACCATGAAAGAGCCGACGCTGTTCCCCGTAACTTTTCCGTCGGTGCTTGTCAATGCCAATACAGGTATCGCCGTCGGTATGGCGTCCTCGATTTGCTCGTTTAATTTGAAAGAAATTTGCGATGCGACCATCGGTTTAATTAAAAACAACGATTTTGATATTAACGAAGCGGTCAAAGCGCCCGATTTCATCGGCGGCGGGCAGATTGTCTATGATGAAGCGCAAATGCGCGAGATTTTCCGCACGGGGCGCGGCAGTTTTAAGGTGCGCGCCAAATATACTTATGACAAATCCAACAACTGCATCGATATTACCGAAATCCCGCCGACCACCACGGCAGAGGCGATTATTGAAAAAATCATTGAAAAGGTCAAGGGCGGCACATTGCGTGAAATCGCCGATGTCCGCGACGAAACCGACAAAAAAGGCTTGAAAATCACCATTGATTTAAAACGCGGCATCGATGCGGACAAACTTATGAAAAAATTGTTCAAATCCACGCCGTTGGAAGACGCCTTTGCGTGTAACTTCAATGTACTGATTGCAGGTACGCCGCGCGTGTTGGGCGTGCGCGACTTACTGCTCGAATGGATTGCCTTCCGTTCGGAATGCGTCAGCCGCCGTGTGTATTTTGACTTGTCCAAAGCCAAAGACCGCTTGCATCTTTTAGAGGGCTTGCAGAAAATTTTGCTCGATATCGACAAAGCCATCCGTATTATCCGTTCCACCGAGGAGGAAGCGGAAGTCGTGCCGAATTTGATGATAGGCTTCGGCATTGATAAAATCCAGGCGGAATATGTTGCCGAAATCAAATTGCGCCACTTAAACCGCGAATACATTTTAAAACGCACGAAAGATATTGAAGATTTGCGCGCGTCCATTGCGGATATGGAGGATATTCTGTCGAGCAAAGCGCGCATAAAGAAAATCATCGTCGGCGAACTCGAAACGGTTGTCGAGAAATACAACAAACCGCGCCGCAGTGAAATTGTGTATGCCACCGCGGAGGAGGATGATACCCCCGAGGACGATACCCCCGATTATCCTGTGCATTTGTTCTTCTCGAAAGAGGGATATTTCAAAAAGATTACGCCGCAGTCCTTGCGTATGAGTGGTGAGCAAAAGTTCAAAGACGGCGACAGCCTGCTTTTGACAATGGAGGCAACCAACAACACGGAATTGCTGTTCTTTACAGACAAATGTCAGGTTTACAAAGCCAAAGCCGCCGATTTTGATGATACCAAGGCGAGCGTGTTGGGCGATTATGTACCGTCAAAACTGCATATGGACGCAGGCGAAGCGGCAATTTATATGGCGGTGACCACCGATTACAAGGGCTATATGCTGTTCTTCTTTGAAAACGGCAAACTTGCCAAAGTGGATTTGTCCGCGTACGAAACCAAAACCAACCGCAAAAAGTTGATTAAAGCCTATTGCGACAAGTTCCCGCTGGCGGCAATCCGCCAAATCCGCGAGGATTGCGAATTGGTGGTGCAGTCCACCGCGGGCAGAATCCTCTTGCTTAACACAGGCGCCGTATCGCCGAAAACCACAAAAGATACACAGGGCGTTGCCGTAATGACGCTCAAAAAGGGACATCGCTTGGCGAGTGTTCGTGAATATAATGAGGGCGAATTCCAAAAACCTGCACGCTACCGCACGAGGTCTCTGCCTGCCGCGGGCGCGCTTCTCTCCGCTGAGGACACCGGCGAACAGCTGACGCTGTAAAGAGAATTTGAATGTTTCATTCAATTGGGATTTGTATGGGTAATTTGTCATCCTGAGCGAAGCGAAGGATCGCCAATAGCAAAAAGTAAACC
>JBJEPR010000201.1:0-2060 GCA_051881335.1 Candidatus Fimenecus sp.
GATATTTCGGATTACGAATACGATATGCTGATGCGCGAATTGCAGGGCATTGAAGAGCAATTCCCCGAACTGCTCACGGCAGACTCCCCTACCCACCGCGTCGGGGGCGAGGCGGACAACGCCTTCGGGAGCGTGGCGCATCCCGTGAAAATGGAAAGCTTGCAGGACGCGTTTTCCGAAGGGGAAATCCGCGATTTTGACGCGCGCGTAAAAGGCGGCATCGGCGCGGCGCAATATGTGGTCGAGCCGAAAATTGACGGGCTTTCGGTTTCCTTGGAATACGAAAACGGCGTGTTTACCCGCGGCAGTACGCGCGGCGACGGTGTGACAGGCGAGGATATTACCGCCAATTTGCGCACCGTGCGCAGTATTCCGTTGCATATAAACACCGATTTGCCGTTTTTGGAGGTGCGCGGCGAGGTCTATATGCCCCGTGATACTTTTTTAGAAATTGTAAAAGAACAGGAATTAAATGAAGAAAAGCCGTTCAAAAATCCGCGTAACGCGGCGGCGGGCTCTTTGCGGCAGAAAAATCCGAAAATTACCGCCAAACGGAAGTTAGATATTTTCGTATTCAACATTCAGCGTATCACCGGCAAAACACTTTCGGGGCACAAGGAATCCTTGGATTATTTAAAAACGCTCGGCTTTAAGACCATTCCGTTTTACACGCCGTGCAACAATATTGACGAAGCCCTCGCGGAAATTCGCCGCATCGGCGACATTCGCTATACCCTCCCCTTTGATATTGACGGCGCGGTGATTAAGGTGGACGATTTTGCCGCACGCGAAGCCTTAGGCAGTACGGCGAAATATCCGAAATGGGCAATCGCCTTTAAATACCCGCCCGAGGAAAAGGAAACCACGCTGTTGGATATTGAAATCAATGTCGGGCGCACGGGGGTGCTCACGCCGACCGCGGTTTTCGAGCCGGTTTTACTTGCGGGCACAACCGTCAGCCGCGCGACGCTCCACAACGAGGATTTTATTCGGGAAAAGAACATTTCCATTGGGGACACAGTGGTCATTCGCAAAGCGGGCGATATTATTCCTGAGGTGCTGTCCGTAAGCAAGCATCAGGACGGCGCACCACTTTACGAAATGCCGAAAATCTGCCCGTCTTGCGGCGCACCCGTTGTGCGCGAACAGGACGAGGCGGCCATTCGCTGTACCAATCCCGACTGTCCCGCACAGCTTTTACGAATGCTCATTCATTTTTGCAGTCGAGACGCGATGGATATCGAGGGCTTAGGCGAAGCGGTTTTGGAGGTGCTGGTCGAAAAAGGTATGCTCCGAAACGCCGCAGACATTTACCATTTAAACTATACCGAAATTGCCGCGCTCGACAGAATGGGAGAAAAGAGCGCTGAAAATCTGCGTAACGCCGTAGAAAAATCCAAAGAAAACGATTTGGGCAAATTGGTATTTGCACTCGGCATTCGCCATATCGGGCAAAAGGCAGCGGCATTGCTTTCGGAGCGCTTTGAAACGATGGACGCATTGGAAACGGCAACGCGTGAGGACATTCTCTCGATTAACGGCTTCGGAGAAGTGATGGCGGACAGCGTTGTGCAGTTTTTCGCGTTGGCGCAATCCCGTGAACTGATTGGTGCGCTCGCGGCGGCGGGTGTCAATATGCGCTCCAAAAAGGAAATCGTAGACAATCGCTTTGAGGGCAAGACCTTTGTGTTGACGGGCACACTCCCCACTTTGACGCGCAGTGAAGCGAGCAAAATCATTGAAAGTTTCAAGGGAAAAACCGCTTCGTCCGTTTCCAAAAAGACGGATTTTGTGCTCGCAGGCGAGGACGCAGGCAGTAAACTCACCAAAGCACAACAGTTGGGCGTGGCCATCATTTCAGAAGCGGAATTTCAGGAAATGATAAAATAAAAAAATTGAAGAATGCAAACCACGGAGAAAAGCCGAAAGCTGCTTTTCTCCGTGGTTGTTTTTTATCATTGTAATTGGGGTTTGTATATCCAATCGTAGGGGCGGTCGACCTCGGCCGCCCGTGGATTTTGATGTAATTTCGCGGAACGGTCAAGACCGTTCCCTACGCA
>JBJEPR010000202.1:0-9093 GCA_051881335.1 Candidatus Fimenecus sp.
AATCACCAAAGACGGCAAACCGCGTTTTTTGGCAAATCGGGCGCCGATGAGCGAATGAAAATAAAATCGGGTATTGATGACGACCGCATCAAAATCACAGGTATACAGTTGCCGCATCAAATTGCGGAAAGTGCCGTTTTGCTTCGGCAACGGCAACCGTCCGCCCATCAGCGGAAAACATGGAAAAGAAAAAACGGCAATTCCCTCTTCCGAAACCGCATAATCCGCCGTACCCTCGGTATTACAGGTCACCACCGTAACGCGATGCCCGTTTTTTAGCAATTCTTTGGCGAGATTCAGTGTATAACGCTCCACCCCGCCCGGGTGCGGAACATAAAGCGCCGAAAAAAAGCAAAAATGCTTACCCATTCTCGTCTGCACGCTCCTTTTCCTTCCGTTTTGCAAGCAACACGCCGGCAAAAATGCAAATAAACAAGACGCACAGCACCGCTACCGAGAGCAGATAGGTGTAAGAAGCACCCATCAGCCCAAAGGCTTGCACCAAACGGTCACCTGTAAAATAGGCAGTCACCGCCGCAACGCCGTATCCGATTAAAACATATTTTTGCCGCCGCATAACGGTAATCATATAGTAAAGCAGAACGCAAAGCGCATTAAATCCGCCGCCGACAAGCACCACCATCAATTCTCCCTTATACGCGGACAAATCCGTGCCGTACAAAAGGGATAACACAGGAATGCCCAACAGCCAGCCTGCCGCCAGTGCCGCCGCCGTGACAAACAAAATCCACAATATCAGTTTGCCCACAGTCAGCAAGAAGGCTTTGCGGCGGTTTTCGTTCCACATCGCCGTAAGTTTGGTCAAAAGCGGTCGAAACGCAAACAGGCTGAACAAATTGATAACTGATGCCGGCATAAACAAAATCCCATAATAGGTTTGGTATTCGTCGGAAAGATATGCGTCCACGGCAAATTTGGGCGCATTATTGATATACATCATTAAAAACGATGCCAAAAACAGAGGGAAACAGGCTTTGAGAAGTCCGATAACAGAGGATTTTTTGAAATCCAAGCCGCATTTTTCAAAGTATTTTCCGGTTTTGACATCAAAAAACAGCAACCACAACAATGCGAGCACAACCATAACCGTGCAGGACAACAGTAAATTCCGCGTCAGCAACAAAGAAAGCAAAAAGCCGATACAATACACGCACACGCGTACCGACAGAGAAAAACCGGCAATATCTAAGCGGTCGTTTTGCTGGGCTTGTCCGTTAAACACATCACAAACCGCTTCCACGCATTTTAAAACGCACAACAGCAAAACAACCCACGCTTTTTCTGCCGTAAATCCATTGAACAGCACATAGCCGACAGAGCTCACCAGCATCAAAGCGCAGGAAAGCAAACGGAATGAAAAATACTGTGGGAAGGTAAACTGTTTATAAATATCCGTGGACTGGAACGGGCGCACCTCAAACGCACCGACGGTCTGCATCATCAGACTCACGGAAAATCCAAGTGAAAAAATCCCCGCCTTTTCATCGCCGAGGGTACGCGTCACTATCATCAGCAAAACAACCGAAGTTGCGGCATTGACCAAACTGCCCATCATATTCCAAAAGGCAACCGATTTGCCGGTGGGTGTTTTTTGCATCCATCTTTTTAACATAGTCGCAAAACAACGCGGCAATCAAAAGACCGCGAACCTTTCCGTTTCATACAAATTTATTAAATAATTGTAACATAAAAACAAAATATATGCAACAATTTGTCATTTACTATTTGTATAGAAAAGCTTTTTGCTTTTTTGGTTTGATTGCCGAAAAAAAGCGCATACTGAAAAAGGAAGGAGTGGTTACAACGGAAAACGAACAAAACCGTCACAGAATTCCGACAACCGTGCGAGACCGCCTGTTGCGGGCTTGGGAAAACTCAATGGAAATGGCGCGGGATTTTGAAGGGTATGCCGACGAATACAAAGGAGAGCCGAAGTATCGAGAAGTCTTTTCAAAATACGCCGTGGAGGAAGCCGAGCACGCCGCACATCTGAAAGAATTATTGCACGCCTATCAGCACGAGCACAGCGACCGCACACCGTTGTAAGGATTTCTGTATTGCAAACAAAAATCACCTTCGTTTTGCATATATTGAAAACGGAGGTGATTTTTTTGTATACTTTTCAACGCGAAAATGCGGATTTGGTGCACATTGTATCATCGCACAAGCCCTACGCCGCCGCCTATGTGCGCGGCAGTGAACGCTACCCGGACATCGCGGGGCGGATTTTGTTTTACCCTGCCGGGGAGCGCGGCATTTTGGTGGTATCCAATGTGCGCGGACTGCCTGTCAGCGCCGAAAAATGCGGCTACGGTATTTTTGCTATGCATATTCACGAAAACGGCACTTGCATAGACGGCGCCACGGACGCATTTCTCAGTGCAGGCGGACACTATAATCCCGAAACCTGTCCGCATCCGGCGCACGCAGGCGACTTGCCGCCGTTGTTCGCCACAGCAAACGGCAAAGCGTTCAGCGCAGTGCTGACGGACCGTTTCGGACTTGCGGAAATCCTCGGCAAAAGCGTGATACTTCACCGCAATCCCGACGATTTCAAAACACAGCCCGCAGGAAATGCCGGTGAACGCATCGCCTGCGGTACGATTGTAAAAGCCTTACGCGGCAGATAAAGATTATTCGCAATCATCGACATAGGATTCAAAAAGAATGAAAAAGCGAAAACATCGGCGTTTGTAAAGCCATTTCCCGTTTACAAGCAAATCAAAATTACATTTTTTTAAAAGTGGATTTGACATTTTGTTTTGTGTATACTAAAATTAGAAATAACGAAAGGAGATATATTTATGCCGACAAGAACAGATATTGAACAAGCGATAAAAATCCTGCTTGTCCGTTACAATGCAGAATATGCGCTCCTTTTCGGTTCGTATGCCAGAGGGGAAGAAACCGAGGATTCGGACATTGATGTGTTGGTTTTCGGCGGTGAAAATTTTAAAAAAACAAATATCTTTGCTTTTGCCGAGGAATTAAGGCAAATGACAGGGAAAGGTGTTGACGCTTTTGAAATCTGTGAGGTAGACCGTTCAACACCGTTTTATACCAGCGTTTTAAAAGAGGGAATAAAAATAGCATGAAAACATCCGATGCCGAAAGAATAAAAAAGATTATAAGCACTTGGGAAGCGTTGCAAAATCAAATTGTGAAGCATTCCATCACCAAAAAACAGCTTTTAGACGATGAATTTTCACAGTGGGCTGTTACGACACCTTTATATAATATCGGGGAGCAAGTTTATAAAATAAGCGAAGAAACAAAACAACAACACCCCGAAATTATATGGAGTGTGGTTGCAGGATTAAGGCATAGACTTGTTCACGACTATGAAGGCATCAATTGGTCCATCATTGTGGAAGTCGTTTTCGAGGAAATGCAGAATTTTGTGGAATCCATAAAAAGGTTAATTTAGTTATAAATGTGCAATGCATATTTTCTCAGGTAAATAAACAGCAACATATCCCGATACCGACGGTATCGGGATATGTTTTTGCAATTTTCACTTTAATCTCTGCGCAAAGCTTCAATCGGAGGCATTTTTGCGGCTCTGCGTGCGGGATACACACCGAAAATCACACCGATTGCCGTTGAGAACCCAATCGCGATTGCCACGGTGGAGGGCTTGACCTCCAGCGGAATACTCATCAAGTGCGATACAACTGCCGCGCCGAACACACCGAGCAACAGCCCAATCAGTCCGCCGATTAAACAAAGGATAATCGACTCGGTTAAGAACTGGAACAGAATGGTAGAGGTTTTCGCGCCGAGCGCCTTACGAATACCGATTTCCCGCGTGCGTTCCGTAATGGAAACCAACATAATATTCATCACACCGATACCGCCGACCACTAAAGAAATGGCACTGACAGCCGCAATGAAAATGGTAAAGATATTGATAACGGTATCCAACAAATCAATGTAGGTCGCCATATTGGTTACAATATAGCATTCGCGGTCACCGTTGTTGTGGCGCGCACGCAACCGATTCAGCGCGGCGTTCCCCGCACCCTCCAAATCATCTTCGTCGTTTGCCATAATGTAAATGGTATCAAAGCAATCCGACGAACCGGTAATTTGCGAGGACAAGGTGCTCGGCACCATCAGCATACCGCTGGACATCTGCGCCCCGCCCATTGCCTGCATAGAATCCAGAAGTTCCTCGGAGTCCAGTCCAAACGAACTTGCCATATCCGTTACACCGACAATTTTAATGCGCGTAACCACATCATTGTATGTAAAATTCACATACTTCCCGACCACATCAGCCGTACCGAATAACTGGCGCGCACTGGTGGCATCAATGACGCCGACCGACCTGCCTGCCGCATATTCCGCTTCGGTAAAATATCTTCCGTAAATACAGTCACCGCTGGTCACATACCGCAAGTCCGTATTGCCGCCGATTAAAATGCCGAGGGCATTCTCTTCATTCGCCGTCATAGACCCCATAGTCATCACATACGGCGAAACATAATCCACCGTGTCCAACGCTTTGATGGCTTCGACATCGTCCATCGTGATATAATCGGACGGCTGTGCAGTTTGCGCGTCTACCATAATGTTAATTGCGCTGTTGCCCATATCCCGAATCATACCGACAATGTAATCGCGGCTGCCGTTGCCGACGGTGATAATCGCAATCACCGAGCCGACGCCGATAATGATACCGAGCATCGTCAAAAGCGAACGCATCAAATTGGTACGAATGCTGAAAATGGCTATGCGTATATTTTCTCGAATATCCAATACGACACCGCCTTATTTTACTTGAATTTTATCGCCGTCAGCGAGTGCGGTTTTGGGATTTAAAACAACCTGCTCGCCAACCTGCAAGCCCTCAAGCACCTCATAGGTTGTATCGGAGCCGATGCCCAAAGTCACCACGCGCTTGGAAACCGTTCTCTCTTTTTCGTTATAGACGAATACGCAATTTTCGCCGTCATTGGTGGAAACAGCCTCAACGGGAATGGTAATTACATCTTCCAGTTTTTCGGTGTCGATGCTGATATCCACATCAAATCCGATAACGACTTTTTCATCGGGATTGTTGATTTTGACCTTAATCGGTGCGCTGTTTGACGAGGAAGAAGAGGAACTGCCCGTCAGCGAAGAGGTAATGGAGCTGATGTCCAACCCGCTGCCTGCGGTTGCCGTTGCGCTGACATAGGTAACCTCGCCCTCATATTCTTTATCCAGTGAAGTGACTTTTGCTTTTTGCCCGACATGCAAATCCTGCAAATCATATTTGCCGACGGTGAAGCTGGCATAGAAATCGCCGTAATGCTCTATAACCATACCCGTCCCGACAGAAGCGTTTGACCCACTCGTGGTTGAGAAAATGTCGGTCAGCGTAGCGGCAACATCGCTGTTGCCCGAAGCCATATTCATCAGTGCCGACAAATCCATACCGCCGCTTTGCTCGGTGCTCGGCTGAAATGCCTGCCCTGCGGTCAGGTTAACCTCTGTCACGATGCCGTCGGCCGAGGCTGTCCAACCGTTGGCGAGAGAATCGACAAGCGCCTTGTAGCTTTCATACTCCTTTTGCTTTTGCTCCATCACGGATTTGTAAAGGTCGGTGACGGTTTCGTCGGTTTGTGCCTCATAAACACTCTTTTGTGTTTCCAAAGACGAAAGCTGTGCCTGTTTCTGCGTCAGTTCTGCTTTTTTGGCAGCAGCGGAATTTGCAATAGCGGTTTCCACATCCATCTGCCCTGCCTGCGCTTTCAAAGCGGAAATAATTTCGTTAATCTGTGCCTCGGTCATACCGCCTGCGCGAAGCTGTTCCATCAGCGCCTGCAGTTCTTCTTCCGAATAGGTCGGCGTTGCCGGTACAGTCACCTGTGTATTTTCGGCGGCTTCCACCTCAGCCTCCAGCTGTGCGATTTCCCGCTCCAACGCAGGAATTTGCGCGTTGACATCGGCAAGCTTCTTCTTTGCATCGGCAACCCCTGCGGCGGATTTCTCATAAGACGATTTTGCTTTGCTGTAAGCAGTCTTATAATCGGAAAGCGTGCCGTTCAAAGAGCTGACATCAAAGGTTGCAAGCTGTTGCCCCTCGGAAACACGGTCACCGACGGCCACATTCACCGAAACGACCTTAACCCCGCTTGCGGCGGAATAGGTTTCGGTACTGCCGGACTCCACAACGCCCTGTGTGTCAAAGGTAGACTGAATATCGCCCCTCTGCACTTCTGCAAGCGCATAAGTCGGCAATTCGTCCGGCTTGTAATTGGCATAGATAATCGAAATCACCAAAGCGGCAACCACGATTACCAATACCGCCACCGTTACTTTTTTCTTTTTGCTCCAATTCTTTGTTTTCTTAAACAAATCATCACCGCTTTCCAATATGTTGAGAAATTGCAAAACTATTACCGATAATTTTATAATATTTCGCTGTATTTTGCCATATATTTTTGTAAAGAAAATATGAACAAAAGGTGAACGAATAAAATGAGACTGCAAAAAAACTTTTTACGCGCAACGGCTTTTCTGTTTCTGCTGATTTTCGGTCTTTCCGGTTGCACGAAGCAAAGGAATATGGATATACCGGAATTCTGTAAACGGTTTAACACGGTGCAAAGCACGCAAATGCTTACCCCCGAGGCCTTTTTTTGCGAGCGGGCAGACACGATACGGGAATACAACTGTCATTTGCCGATTACGCAGGACCTCACTGCACTGTTGAGCTTGACAACAGATGACAGCGGCACAGTCACCGCCGTACAGCTGACCTGTATTCCTGAAAGTGAAGCGTACTCTGAAGAGACCTTCCGCGCGCTGTTTGACACCTACACGGCGCTTTGTGCCGTGCTGACTGTCAAAGAAACTGACGCCGCGGAAGAAGCCGTGCGCACGGCAGGGATTTTACCCGAAACGCTTGTCTTTTCGGAATACGGCTTTGTCGGCGAAACGGAAAAGCACCGCTATTCTGTCTTTTCAGGTGAACAGTATTTGTCTCTGTTTTGCGAGAGAATATAAGTATCACTCTGTTTTCGGTCGCCGAAACGCATCCAGCGCTTCCAATGCCGCGGGATATTTCTCCGTTTTTTTGCGCGGACGGCGAATTTTACGGACAAGTTCTTCCGGTGCTTTGTCGAGCAATGGTTGGGCTTTCTGCAAAAGGGAGTCCGCTAAATTCTCCCAATCCGACTCCGGCTCTTTTTCCGGTTTCTGCTCTGCACCGAGCAATGCGCGCATAAATCGGTTATGCGTATACACCGTCAAACGCTCCACGCCGCGTTCAAGCGCTAAGTCCTCTAATTCGGTACATGCCTTGTAGCCGTATAGTGCCTGCATTTTTTTATACTCGGCAGGTTTGAAATAATATTTCTGCCCGCCCAAAACGCCGAACGCCTTTTTCGCGTCCAAATAGCCCATTTGCATTCGCATTTCGGTTTTGGCACGGTCAAATTCAAAGGACTCGCCGAGCTCCTTCGGGTCATTCGGCCGAATGTAAATAATATCGGCACACGAAAGGTCGGTTTTGTGCCCGATGCCTTTCATACTGGAAATATCCACAACAATAAATCGGTTAATGCCGCGTTTACGAAGCATCCCTACGGGGGCGTTGTCATACACACCGCCGTCCAAGTATTTCGCACCGTCGGGACTTTCGTTTTGCAGTCCCGGGAACCGCGCCGACAGCATCAAATAATCAATCAAACGCCCTTCCTCGATTTCGTCTAAGAAAAGCTCCACGGGTTTCATAGACGACAGCTGGAAGGTGACAAGCCCCAGCGGTATTCCGGACGCGCGCACCGCTTCCTCGTGCACATAGCGCGCAATTAAATCACGGGCAGGCGTGACATCTACCCCGCCGTTTTTGAGTACCTCGTGAAAAATCTGCGGCAAATTGGAAAAACTGAACAGATTTTCCGGCGATTTCAACTGCGCATCAATATGAATGCCATCCTTAACCTCCACATTGTTCCACAATTCCAATGTGCTGTCAAAATCGCCTTGGGCAATGAGTGCGCCGTTGATTGCCCCAATAGAAACGCCGGCAATCGCCTCAATCTGCACGCCGAGCTCCCGCATCGCACGCCAAGCCCCAATTTGATAGGCGCCTTTTGCGCCGCCGCCTGCTAAAATCAACCCGTAAGGTCGCATAAGAACACCCCGTTTTCTTCAAAAATTTCGGATTATCTAAGTTGCGTCGTGTATTCGGGCGGTGTGTGCACCGTCACACGGTTGTCCTGAAACACCGACGCCAACAGTAAAACCGCCAAAACAACCAAGGCAAACGCCAAAAGCGCCGCCGCAACTCGATTTTTCAACATACCGATACCGTTTCCACCCCGCGCCCGACCGTTTCGCAGCAGACGGTTTCGGGGAATTGCTGTTTCAATTCCGCCGCACAGCTTTCCGCGCTCTTGCGGTCGGAAAATAACCCGTACACCGTCGGACCGCTGCCGCTCATCAAGGTTAAATCCGCGCCGTGGCTGCGCATAACGCCCTTTATGACAGGACGCGCAGGCACTTCAATCACCTGTTCAAACACATTGTCCGCCTTTTCGCACAGCAGTTTATAATCGCCTGTGTGTACGGCGTACAACATCGCATTTTTATCCGCGTGGCGAATGCGCTTTGCTTCATCTAACAAGCGATATGCCGAAACGGTGGAAACATCCATTTGCGGTTTGCAAAGCACAACAAATTTCCCTTTTAGCGGCAACAGCGGCGCGATAACACCGCCTTTATCCATACAAAGCGAGGTGCCGCCCGACAGCGCAAAGGGCACATCCGCGCCGACGCGCTCCCCGATACGCTGTAAATCCTGCATTGCCAAATCCGCACTAAACAGCGTATCCAGGCAATAGAGTACGCCTGCCGCGTCCGCACTGCCGCCCGCAAGCCCCGCCGCCATCGGAATATGCTTTTCGATAGCAATGGAAATACCTGTATTTTCAAGGGCAGTCGCCGCAAAAAATGCGTCTGCCGCTTTATAAGCAATGTTTTTCTCGTCTTTCGGGACGCGCTCGTCATCAGTTAAAATTTCAATGCGTCCCGTTTCGGTTTTTTCGACTTCCACCAAGTCATAACAGCCGACAGACT
>JBJEPR010000203.1:0-9059 GCA_051881335.1 Candidatus Fimenecus sp.
CGTCTGCTTTTATAAGGATTTAATCAAAAAATATTAAAGCACATGGAACCAATATTAAAAAGCAAAAGGCAGGGGAAACCCTGTCTTTCCGTTGCGTTTTTCGCCGTGTATATTCTTGCGCGCGACGGCGCTTAATAAAATCAACTCTGCGATTGTTGGCAAACAGGCTTTGACAGGGCAGGCGAGTGCAAAAAGAAAGACGCATATAACATATAAGAGCCGTCTCCATATGTAATCAATGTGGAGATGGCTCTTAATATACGCCGTAAAGTATTTGTTTTTGTTCACTTGATATGATCAAGTTTTTATCTGTGAATAGTAACTCTATAATGATTTGTATTTTTAATCATTTCATCATTTATTAAACACATAAATGAATGGAAAATTTTGTATATATATAATAGAAAAAGTCTATTTATGGTGATTATACCAAACATATGTGTGTATTGCAACAGTTTTGTTTTTCTATTCTTAAAAAAAGTAACCGATTTTTTTTATAATTGGTCAAAAATTTGGTATAGAATTTCGCTTAATTTCGGCAGGATTTTCGAACAGCAAAGAAAGAGGATGATGAAAATGTCAAAAAGAGGAACAAACATTTACAAAAGAAAGGACGGCAGATGGGAAGCGCGGTATGTGAAAGAAATTACTGCTGATGGTAAGAAGAAATATGGCTCGGTTTATGCACACAGTTACAAAGAGGTAAAAGCAAAACAGCAGCAAGTCCTTTTGCAATCGACACAGAATATATACAGCGCAGTGGATATAACCGTTTCCGATTTGATGTCGGAATGGATGGAAAGTATAAAAAATCAAGTTAAAACGAATACCTATCAAAAATATGACAGTATCAACAAAAATCATATTCTTCCCGAAATTGGCTCAGCTCTTGTAAAACTTGTTTCCAATTACACCATTCGTAATTTTACGAACCACTTAGTAAATCGTCATTTGTCATCAAAAACGATTAATGATATTCTAATTGTCTTAAATTTAGCTTTTAAATATGCTAAAGAAGAATATGAGATTATAACACCCTCAATTCGTTATTTAAAAGAAGAAAAGAAAGAAATGCGGGTACTGTCCATTGATGAGCAAAGAATACTGACCGAGCATCTTTACGCGAATATGGACATATACAGTTTCGGGATATTATTGGCGTTATATACTGGTATTCGAGTCGGCGAACTTTGTGCTTTACAATGGCAAGATATTACAGAGGAATATATTGAAATTAACAAAACGATGTTCCGTGCAAAAAACGAGAATGGAAAAACCGAAGTAAAAATAGGCGTGCCGAAAACCGATTGCTCTAAGCGGCGAATTCCGACACCGCAATGTTTGCTTGCATTACTAAATCAGTACAAGAAAAGCGGATATGTTCTTTCCACGGATAAATTACCATTTACAGAGCCGCGGTTATTGCAATTTAAATTTGAAAAAATAATCGCCGCCAGCGGTTTGGAAAAAACGAATTTTCACGCGCTTCGCCACACATTCGCTACACGGTGCGTTGAAGCAGGTGTAGATGTCAAAACTCTTTCGGAAATACTCGGTCATGCCGATGTAAAAACAACATTAAATCGCTATGTGCATTCTTCTTTTGCATTGAAACAAAAAAGCATGGCACAGTTTGAACTGTTCTTGATTTCGTAAAAATAAAAAACACAATACCCGTCAGAATTTTGGTCAAAAGACGCCAGAATCTCGACGGGTTCTTTATTTTTCCCTCTTTTCATATATGTGTTTAATAAATGAAAAAGTGAAACAGGATTATTTTTGGTTTCGCTGTTGTGTTTTATACGTATGTTGCATGTCTTTTATTTTTATTGAATAGAAAAGTGAAAATTTTTCAGTTGGAGGAAACCGTCAATGTTCGCTGATATACATATACATGCGTTGTACGGGGTAGATGACGGGCCGGTTTTACCTGCACAGATGGAAGAAATGATAACTGCGGCGTGTGAAAGCGGTACCCGATTGTTTTGTATGACGCCGCATTGCAGTCCGCTGTATTTTGGAGATAACCGACGAAAAATCGACAGTGCATTTTTGTATTTGCGATATTGGGTACAGCAAAAGTATCCGGATGTTCAGTTGTATCTGGGCAATGAATTGCGCTTTAACGACGCTGCGCCGCAATGGCTCGCAGAAGGGGTTTGCAAAACGCTCGGGGGTACAAAATATGTTTTGGTAGATTTTTCTGCTTCGGAAAGCGAAAAATCGATTATACATGGCTTAGATGTGCTTTTAAACGCAGGCTATTTGCCGATTTTGGCACATACAGAACGCTATAAAAGTCTGCAAAACCGTTTTTCGCAATTAAATGCACTGCGTAATGACGGTGTAACATTTCAGGTGAATGCGGCATCCGTAACAGGTCATTATGGACTCGGTGATATGTTTCGTAGCCGCAAGTTGCTTTCAAAAGGATTTGTGGATTATATTTCCTCTGATGCGCACGGATTAAAAAAGCGTTCCCCTGACATATCTGTCTGCTATCGGTATATCACAAAGCATGGCGGACAAGGCTATGCCGATCGGCTTTGCTGTTATAACGCGATGCGAATTTTCGGGGTCAACAGTATAGTTGAAAAGGAGAATATGGAACAGAATGAAACAAAACGATAATGCAACTATTGATTTAATGGATTTGTGGCGTTTATTTTGCAAAAAATGGTGGGTAATGCTACTCGCGGCAGTTGCGGTATCCACGGTGATGTGGGGCGTTGTTCGGCTGACATTTGTGCCTGAGTATACCTCTACAGCAACCTTGTATATTTTAAAAGAACATAATGAGCAAAAGCCTGATTCAAGTGTGGCGTCGGATTTTTCACTGGCTTTAAATGTGGTTAATGACTGTACCTATATTGCTAAAAGTCACGCGGTTTTGGACCAAGTGATTGACGAGTTGCAATTAAACATCTCTTACTCGAATTTATACAATTGCGTTACAATTTCCAACCCTCAGGATACCCGTATTTTAGAGGTGAGAGTGACCGCAGACTCTCCACAGAATGCCAAACAAATTGCAGATTGCCTTTGTGAAATTGCCGTTGTGCAAATTGAGAAGGCAATGGGGTTTCAGCAGGTTAATTTTTATGAATATGCTATTTTAAACACATCGCCCAGCAATACAGTGTCAATGAAAACATATTTACAAGCGGCAATGGCTGCTGCCGCTTTGGTTTATGCGATTTATGTGTTGCGGTTCTTCTTAGACGGACGTATGCGTACAGAGGAGGATATTCAGAAATATCTCGGTCTTACTGTGCTCGGAGACATCCCCGATGTTAGAAAAGTTAACGGCAAGCACAGTCGTTATTATTCTTACGGTTACGGGCGGCGTAAAATCAAGACGCAAGAGGAGGAGAACTGAGCGCTATGGAAAAAATTGAAATTAAACTTTCAGGTGAAAATAGTTTTCCTGTCCAAGAAGCATACAAGGTTCTTCGTACCAATTTACAGTTTTGCGGTGAAGACACGAAGATTATTGCAATAACCAGTTGTAATGAAAATGAGGGTAAAACCACAGTCACATTGAATATTGCCAAAAGTTTTGCCGAACTCGGCAAGCGGACGTTGGTGATTGATGCGGATATGCGTAAATCTGTTATGGCTGGACGCAACACCGATACGAATGACTATACCGGTCTTAGTGAAGTGCTTTCCAACCAGTGTGATATTAACGATTGTATTCACAAAACGAACTATAAATCTTTACACTTGCTGTTTGCCGGCAAATATCCGCCAAATCCGGTGGAACTGCTTGGAAACAAGCGGTTTAGTGCGCTTTTATCTGTTGCGAAGCCCGCATACGACTATATTATTATTGACACTCCGCCGTTAGGCGAGGTGATTGATGCTGCAGTTATAGCGTCAAAATGTGACGGTGTGCTTTTGGTTATCGGCGATGCGAACCTTAGTTATAAAAAAGCGCAAGCTGTTGTGGAGCAACTGCGAAAAAGTGATTGTCACATTTTAGGAGTGGTGCGAAATAATGTCAAGGCACATTCTTCTCGGTATTATAGGCGCCATTATTACAAATAAGTCGATTTTGTTTTATCTACAGACATAAGCACAACAGATGGAGGAAAGAAATGGATTCGATGGGTTCATTATTTTTATCCCAGTCATATGCCGATGCATGGGATGATTATATTCGTTCCTTGAATCGGCCGAACTTTATCGGTTGGGATTACGTGATTTTAACCGCGTCCAACGCACAGCAGGCGTCGGGGTTTGAAGCACAACTGCAAATGCGTTTGTCACGTGGTTTTTTACCGAAAAAAACACATTTTGCGGTTGTGGCGGATCCTGACGGCAAGCGTGTGGGCAGTGGCGGCGCAACATTAAACGTGTTGCGGTACATTGCTAAAGACCGCGGCAGTTTAGATTTTTCGGCTTTGAGAATTTTAGCAATACACTCCGGCGGCGACAGCAAGCGCGTACCGCAGTATTCTGCGTTGGGTAAACTGTTTTCCCCAGTACCCCATACATTGCCGGACGGTCGTGCGTCTACTTTATTTGATGAATTGCTGATTGCCGTCAGCGGTGTGCCCGGCAGAATTCACGAGGGTATGCTGGCGATGTCGGGTGATGTTTTACTGTTGTTTAATCCGTTGCAAATTGATTTTTCGGGCGAGGGTGCCGCGGCGATTTCATTTAAAGAAAATGTAGAAATCGGTAAAAATCACGGGGTATATAAAATTGGAAAGGACGGAAATGTTGCAGAATTTTTACATAAACAATCCGTAAAAACGCTGCAAAGCAAAGGTGCGGTGAATGCACAGAACTGTGTAGATATAGATACAGGTGTTGTTTTGTTTTCTGCGGATATTCTGCGTGCACTGTATAGTCTGGTAACGGAGAACGGTGAAACCAACAACGAAAAATTCAACGCCTTTGTGAATGAGAAAACACGACTGTCTTTATACGGTGACTTTTTATATCCGTTGGCAAGTGAATCCAACTTGGACTCGTTTTACCTTGAACAGCCGGAAGGCGAGTTTTGTGAAGAACTGCAAAATGCGCGGACTGCAATATGGTCAGTTCTTCGCGGATATAAAATGCGCCTTTTGCGCTTGTCTCCAGCAAAGTTTATTCATTTCGGCACCACGCAGGAAATTATGCATCTGCTGTCCTCAGATATAGAACATTATGACCATTTGAAATGGTCGCGAACGGTAAACAGCAGTATTGTCCACCCCAATGTTTCCGCATATAACAGCGTGCTTTCAGCGCAGGCTTCTTGCGGGGAAAATACATATTTGGAGGTCAGTTATGTACATGCCGAGGGCAGAATCGGCAAGAATGTTCTGCTTTCTTATATAGATATTCATAATGAAACCGTACCGGACAATGTAGTTTTGCATGGGCTTAAGCAAAAGGACGGTCGATTTGTTGCCAGAATTTACGGCATAGAAGACAATCCCAAAAACGGGTTGACAAACGGCGGTACACTGTTCGGTGTTCCTTTGTCGGATTTTCTCGTCCGAACAGGATTGCAGCAAAGTGATATTTGGTCTGATGGAGATTGCAGCCTTTGGAAAGCAAAATTATACCCGATTTGCGAAAGTATTCAGCAAGCGGTAGCCGCTGCATTGCAATTATATGCAATTGTGCACGGACAAGGTGCTGTGAATCAATGGTTGCAAGCAGAAAGAAAAAGTCTGAGCGAGGGCTTTCAGGATGCAGACAACACTGCATTGATGGCATGGGATCGAAGAATGCAGGAATTGGTGCAGATGAACCGCTTTGAAGAAAACATCGATGATGCCTGCCCAATTACGCATTTAACAGGGGATTATCCTGTACAGAAACTGACAGATTTACAGAAAGAGTGGTTGTCTCGCCATATAGAAAAAGCAGATTTCAGTCATCGGTTGCGACTGTATTACTATATCGGCCGTATGCTGGGCGGCATCGAGGGGGAACAGCTTATAGACTGCTGTTTTCAACAAATCAGCGACGGCATTCTGCAGGCAACGCAAAAGGAGTTGCAGGAAATATCGTCGTTTACCATTCAAAAAGAATCCTGTACGGTTGAATTGCCGTTGCGCGTGAATTGGGGCGGCGGTTGGAGTGATACACCGCCCTATTGTAACGAAAACGGTGGAACGGTGTTGAATGCTGCAATTTTGTTGGACGGAAAACGGCCTGTTTGCGTGAAAATTGAGCGACTGGATCAACGAAAAATCATATTTGACAGTCGCGATTTGAACCGATATCAAGAATACGAAAGCATTGAGGAACTTCAAAATTGCGGTGACCCATTTGACCCGTTTGCGTTGCCGAAAGCGGCTTTGCTTGCTTGCGGAGTTATCCCTGTCAAGAATGGAAAACTCGAAAATATTTTGGAGAAACTCGGCGGTGGATTTTTGATGCATACAGAGGTACGGGGTGTACCGAAGGGCAGTGGACTTGGTACCAGTAGTATTTTGGCAGGGGCCTGTGTAAAAGCCGTGTTAGACTTTTTCGGTGTTGCATATACGCAAGATGAACTTTATGCCCGTGTGTTATGTATGGAGCAGTTAATGTCCACAGGAGGCGGTTGGCAGGATCAGGTCGGGGGTTTGACCGAAGGAATCAAATACATAACCGCTACACCGGGGTTATATCAAAAACTCAAGGTTGATCAGGTGCGTCTGTCTGCGGAAACCCTGACCGAATTAAATGCCCGTTTTGCATTGATTTACAGCGGTCAAAGACGACTTGCCAGAAACTTGTTGCGCCATGTAGTGGGGCAGTATATCGGCAATGTTCCTGAAACGGTTGAAGCGTTGTCTGAGATTCAAAAATTATCTGCGTTAATGCGTTTTGAATTGGAACGCGGCAATATTGATGCGTTTGCTGAACTGCTCAATACACATTGGAAACTGTCTAAGCAGTTGGATCATGGCAGCAGTAATACCTGTATTGATCACATCTTCCATTCCATTGAGGATCTGATCGATGGACGTATGATCAGCGGCGCGGGCGGTGGTGGATTTTTGCAGGTGATTCTAAAAAAAGGGGTATCGCACGAAATGTTAAACAATCGGTTGAAAACAGTGTTTCAAGACAGCGGCGTTTCTGTTTGGCCGTGTCAACTTGTTTAAGATTGTTGAATTGCGTGCGTAAAGAAGGTCGTAGAAATGGCGAATGGATTGCTTGATGAAGTAGATCTCAACACTGCTTTACAGCAAACACAAATTGAAGAAAAAACTCCGATACTGGATCGGGATGAAATTTTAAGAACAAGTCGATCTTATTGGGTTGGAAGACGGTTGCAGGATATCATTTTATCCGTTGTTGCGCTGTGCGTTTTGTGGCCGTTTATTGCCATAGTTGCATTGATTATCTGGATCGACAGCCCGGGGGCAAGTCCGTTCTATTTTCAAAAACGTGTTGGTCGAGATGGAAAAGAATTTACTTTTTTAAAACTGCGTTCCATGGTTCCGCAGGCGGAAGAAAATTTAGACACTGTTTTAGAAGACAACGAGATGGACGGACCAGTATTTAAAATGAAAGACGATCCCCGAATTACACGAGTGGGAAAATTTATCCGTAAAACCAGCATCGACGAGTTACCGCAGTTGTGGAATATCTTAGTGGGCGATATGAGTTTTGTCGGACCGCGTCCTCCGTTGCCGCGAGAGGTGGAAATGTACAGCGAATATGAAAAGCAAAGATTGTATATTACGCCGGGCTTGACTTGCTATTGGCAAATCCAGCCGCATCGAAACGATATGCCTTTTGACGAGTGGATGGAGTTGGATTTAAAGTACATACGAGAACGCAGTTTTTTGACTGACTGGAAAATCATCTTTTTAACGGTGAAAGCCGTTTTTGGAATGAACGGTGAATAGTCGCGTGATAGGAGTCGGAACTATGTGTATGATTATTTGGTCTGCGTTCAACAGGATTTGGGCAATAAAATCTACATATAAAATACTTAAATTCTCAGCTGCCGATTTTCGGCGGCTCGCTTGAGGTTTAGAAGTAGAATTTTGCATGTGAAATTTCCACCTGTTTTGACGCAGATGCTGGATGTATTTGGTTATACAGCTTATCAAAGAATTCGACGATTTAAGCGGAGGAAATATAATGAAAAAGGATATTCAAATTGCAGTTGCCGGTACCGGTTATGTAGGATTATCCATCGCAACGCTGTTGTCACAACATCATAAAGTTTACGCTGTGGATATCATTCCTGAAAAGGTGGAATGCATAAATACCCGCAAATCACCGATTCAGGATGCGTATATCGAAAAGTATCTGACTGAGAAAAAACTGGATTTGACCGCTACGATGGATGCAAAACTTGCCTACAGCAATGCGGATTTTGTTGTTATTGCGGCACCTACCAACTACGACAGCCAAAAGAACTTTTTTGATACTTCCGCAGTTGAATCTGTGATTAAACTGGTCATAGAGTATAACCCGAATGCAATTATGGTCATCAAGTCAACTATTCCGGTTGGATATACCAAGAGCATCCGAGAGAAAACCGGCAGCAAGAATATCATCTTCAGCCCTGAATTTTTGAGAGAATCCAAAGCCCTCTATGATAACTTGTATCCCAGCAGAATCATTGTGGGCACGGATATGGAAGATGAGCGGTTGGTAGAGGTGGCACATGAATTTGCCGCACTCTTACAGGAAGGCGCAATTAAGGAGAATATCGACACACTGTTTATGGGCTTCACCGAAGCTGAGGCGGTTAAACTGTTTGCGAATACATATTTGGCACTGCGTGTCAGCTACTTCAATGAACTGGATACCTATGCTGAGATGAAGGGGTTGAATACTCAGCAGATTATCAACGGTGTGTGCCTCGATCCCCGTATCGGTACGCACTATAACAATCCGTCGTTCGGTTACGGGGGCTACTGCCTGCCTAAAGACACTAAGCAGCTTCTAGCAAACTATGAAGATGTGCCGGAAAACTTGGTTGAAGCTATTGTTGAAAGCAACCGGACGAGAAAAGACTTTATTGCCGACCGTGTGCTGAAAATGGCCGGATACTACGGATATGAGGAAGATAACCAGTACAGCAAGAGTAAAGAGAAGCCTGC
>JBJEPR010000204.1:0-2047 GCA_051881335.1 Candidatus Fimenecus sp.
CTGCTATTTGAGCAACACTTAAATAGTTCATACAAACCTCCACAAATTGATATCTTAATTATATACCGAAACGCGAATAAAAGCAAGGGACACATATTGCAATGAATAAAAAAACATGGATTTTCTCCGCCGCCATTTGTTTATGCCGTGTAAATTATTTCTTAATTTATTATTCCCGTTGCACGATTGCGGATATTGTTCATCCTCTGCGTCCATAGCGTTTGATTTTTAGTTTTGAGTTTTTCGATTACGCCCTCTTTTTCGTTGAGTTTTCACCGTCCAAAGAAACATAGCGTTTCCGACATCAAAACAGGCGTATCATGCAACTGTAATTCGCTGTCAGTTTTTACAGTTCATCAATCACCTGTAGCCGTTATCATGATTTGGAATACGGCTTTGTACCGCTTGAAGTTCTTCTTTTTTTCGGTAAGTTGTTTGTCCAGTACGGCAATTTCCTTTTCTCGCTCCTATTTTTTAGAGTCGAGAACAGACAGGTGTTTTACATGAACGTCCTTGTGTTCGTTCGCGCAACATTTTTCAAAAATGGCTAATAGAATTGTGATGAAAAAACTCAACCGTTCTTATATTTTGAACCATCGAGTGTATTGGGCGCACAGGGGAACGGTTCGAAACCACTGATAAAGAGTAGTTTTGAAAAAGGAAAACGATAAGATTTAAGTGGATTGACTTATCAGGAAGCAATGTTTCACCGAAAAATAGAGCATTGTGAAAAGGGGGAAAACGGCATATTTTATTGTTGACATACCGATTCCCATTATGAAGATACCTATTCCCCCGATCCGCTGAAATCCTTCGTCGACAAGCCGTGACTGCTGTAAAAATCATTCACTTTTTGCAGTTCGCTTTTCTCACTGCTTTTTCGGACATCATTATAAATATCGAATGTGGTTTCAATACTTGCGTGGCCGACATTTTTCTGTACGATTTCCGGTTTCACGCCTGCATCGATACAGTTCGTGACAAAGGTATGGCGCAGCATATGTTGATTGGCGTCTGCAATACCGATTTTTTGACAAACCCGTTTAAAAGCCGAATTCACTTCACTTGTCCGTATGGTTTCGTTGGTTCTGTTGGTCACAAAAAGTTGTTTTACGGTACTGCTTTTGACAATTTTAGGGCGAATATATTTTAAATAATACGCGAATACTTCACGGCAGTTTTCGCTTAGCACAATATCCCTTGTCCCGTTTTCTGTTTTCGTTGTCTCTCCGACAATCGGGGCATAATTTTGACCGTTGGTTACGGTTTTGTTGATGTGAATGACCATATTCTGCATATCAACATCTTGCAGTGTCAGGGCGTTTATTTCGCCCATACGCATACCCGTATACAACTCTATCAGCAGTTGCGCGCAAAAGTTTCGGTTCGCATAAGAGGTGTCTTTCAGTTCACGCATCAGTTCCTCAACAAGCGCTTTTTGTTCTGCAATGGATAATGCACGCACTTTTTTCGTGGGTACATGGCTCCGCGGCTTTTTGATGCCGCTTTCTTTGCAAAGAAAGTTCTTTTTCAACGCGCCGTTATATACCGCCTGATTCAAGGCAGCTTTCAGCAGAATAAATGCTTTATCGATGACGGATTGACTGTAATTTCGTAATGACGGTAAAAATCTTCGAAAATCGTTTTCCGTCAATTTCCAAATCGGGCGCGTTGTTATAGGAGAACTGACAGCCTCGGCGCATTTTCGTATGACCTCTATGGAATAGCAGTTTCTTTGATAGGTTGAATAGATGATTTCACCGTTTCTGTATTTATGGTAATTGGTGGATTTCATCAGGTCAATCACTGTGCTTTGATACATATCCATATCGGTGCACTCTAACTTTGCACGCACCAATTCGTCCAGCTTTTTCGAGCAAATTTCGTAATCCTCATCGCTGACGGTATATGTTTTATAGGCAATCGTGAGCTTGCCCTGCCATTTATGTAAACTTTTGTTGAAATACAGACTGCCTTGCCCGCGTTCTCTGCGTGGATGTATACTAAAAAAGTGGACAAGTGTGATATAATAAAAGACAAGTAAAAA
>JBJEPR010000205.1:0-9028 GCA_051881335.1 Candidatus Fimenecus sp.
TTGGGACGCGGTCAATGACCCGCTGATGGGGGTGCTGATTGACCGTCATCGCTTTAAAAACGGCGAAAAACTGCGCCCGTGGCTGAAACTCACGCCGTTTATCGTCGGCATTTGCGCCATTTTGATGTTTGTAAAACCCGGTTTTTTAACTGACCGCGCATTTTTACAGGGCGTATTTATTTTGCTGATTTATTTGGTATACGATATGTCCTTTACCGTGCAGGATGTCTCCATGTGGGGAATGACTGCCGTAATGTCGCCGCATTCCGACGAACGCGGCAGAATTTCCCAATGGGGGCGAATCGGCGCTTCGGTTGGCTCGTGGTTACCGGGACTTATATCTGTATTCGTTTCGATCGGCAATCGTTTGGAAATTCCCGAAAAAGTTGTGTTTGCCGTGTTGGGCATTACGTTCGGCTTCGGCGGTATGATGCTCTCTGTACTTTCTTCCAAAGCCAAAGAGCGCGTGCGCTCTATTCCTGAAAAAGGTGCGGCAGGACTGCGAGATAATTTAGGGGATTTGTTCAAAAACCGCACAGTGATGATGGTGTTGCTTGGCAGTATTTTAAGCGGTTTTTCTTTGGGTGTGCCCGCCGTGTATTTCTTTAAATATAAGGTTTCCTTAGAAGTGTTCGGCTTTACGATTGACGGTATGACCGCGTCATTTATTTTCGGCTTGGTATCGGGGTTGCCCGGTACGCTTGCTATGCTCATTGCGCCGCAGTTTGCCAAGAAAGTCGGCGGTATGAAAAATATTCTGATTTTATCTTGTCTTGCCGCAATCGTGGTGCGGATTATCTGCTTCTTTATCGGCTATGAGGGGTACAGGATTGTCGTTGTAATGCTCTTAATGGCAGTGGCAAGTATTCCGTCGGGGCTTACGGGCATTGCTATGACTTCATTGTTCGGCGATTCCATTGATTATATGGAGTGGAAAACCGGCCGCCGCGCCGAGGCAATTACCTTTGCGGCACAGACCTTTGCAAGTAAAATCGTCGGGGCAATTAACACAGGCGTGCTTACGGGCTTGCTGATATTGTTGGACTACAGTGCCGAGGCTTATAACGAGGGCTTACCGCTTTCACCCGCATTTGACAAGTGGGTGTGGCCGCTGTATATTTTAGGCCCGATTGTCGGCAGTGTTTTAAATGTCATTCCGCTGTTGTTTATCCGCTATCCCGACAGCATGAAACAGCAGGTTGAGGCGGATTTGAAGGTGCGCCGTGCTGAAAGTGCGGCGGCAAAGGAACAGCAAATGGAGACTGCCGCGAGCACAGATGCTTGATTTTGCATAGAAGCGAGGAAACCGTATGTCTGTTGTCACGAAAATCGTTGAAAACGCAATTAACTTATTTCAAAAGAACTCCCTTGCACAGGAAACAGCGGCGCGTGCCGCCGCAGACAAGACCGTCACTGACGGTATGCCCGAAATCCTGCGGCGTGCCGCGGCAGAGGGCGCTGTGCTTTTAAAGAATACCAACTATGCGTTACCGCTTTCGGTGGGGACGCGCATTTCCCTGTTCGGCAGGGGGCAGATACAGTGGTTTTACACGGGCTATGGCTCGGGCGGCGATGTCAACAAGCCGTACGCTGTGAGCCTTTTGGAGGGTTTGCGCGCCTGCCCAACTTTAAAAGTCAATGAAAAATTGGCACAGGCGTATGAAAAATGGGACGATGAAAACCCCATCGACCACGGCTTTTGGGGGCATTGGCCGCGCTTTTACCCCGATATGCCGCTATCGGAGAATGTCGTGCGCGAAGCGGCACAGCAGTCCGATTGCGCCGTGGTGACGATTGGCCGTTCCTCGGGCGAGGACCGCGAAAATGCGCTGGAAAAAGGCAGTTTTTATTTAACCGATGCCGAACAGCAAATGCTATCCTTTGTTACCGCGCATTTTGAAAAAACGGTGGTGCTGCTTAATGTCGGCAGTGTGATGGATTTGTCTTGGGTGGACGAATTCGACGGCAAAATCGACGCGGTACTGCTTTTGTGGCAGGGCGGTATGGAAAGCGGTAATGCCGCGGCAGATTTGCTTTCGGGCAAAGTCACGCCTTGCGGCAAACTGACCGATACCGTGGCAAAGCAGTATGCAAATTATCCCTCGGCGGCGGATTTTGGTGGGAAAGACTATAATTTCTATACCGAGGATATTTTTGTCGGCTATCGCTGGTTTGAAACCTTTGCACAAAATGAGGTGCTGTATCCGTTTGGGTACGGGCTTTCCTATACCGATTTTTCGGTGGAGTGCGCGGCTTGCGAAGAAACCGCAGACGGTTTTTCATTTACCTGCACCGTGCAAAATATCGGTGAGAAATACAGCGGCAAAGAGGTTGTGGCGGTGTATCTCGAAAAGCCCTGCGGCGCGCTCGGCAATCCGGCACGCGAACTTGCGGGCTTTGCAAAAACCGATTTGTTAGCACCGAATGCAAGTGAAACCGTCACCGTGACCGTGCCGCGCCGTGCCCTTTCGTCCTATGATGACAGCGGCGTGACAGGGCACAAATCCGCCTATGTTACCGAAAAAGGGGAGTACGCGTTTTTCCTCGGCGGTGATGTGCGTGCGGCAAAACAAATCTATACCTATTCGCAACCCGAAACCGTGGTGACAGAGCAACTGACCGAAGCCGCCGCACCGCAAGAAGCCTTTTCCGTTATACAGGCGATGGAGAAAAACGGTGTCCGTGTGCCAAAAAAGGCGACCGTATCCACCGCAACACGCGATTTGCGCGCGCGGATTCTTGAAAATCTGCCAAAAGCCTATCCGCAAACAGGGGATAGGGGATATAAACTCGCCGATGTGCGCAACGGTACAGTGAAAATGGCGGATTTTGTAGCGCAACTGGATTTAGAGGAACTCGAAGCAATTTCCCGCGGGGCATACCGTATGAACAGCCCGTTGGGGACACCCGGCAATGCGGGCGTGTTCGGCGGCGTGCTCGACTCCTTACGGCAAAAAGGCGTGCCGCCCGTCACGACCACCGACGGTCCGTCGGGTATTCGGTTGTATGCCTCTTGCTCGCTACTCCCTATAGGCACTTTGCTTGCCTGCACCTTTGACACTGCGTTGGTCGAGGTGGTTTACCGCGCAACAGGTGCGGAAATGCGCGAAAAGGGCACCGATGTGCTGTTAGGACCGGGTATCAATATTCACCGCAATCCCTTGTGCGGCAGAAATTTTGAATATTATTCCGAAGACCCGCTGTTGACGGGCAAAATTGCCGCAGCGGCGGTACGGGGTCTTCAAAGCAACGGTGTTTCCGCCTGCCCCAAGCATTTTGCCTGCAATAATCAGGAATACCGCCGCAACCGTAACGATTCGCGCCTGTCCGAGCGCGCATTGCGCGAGATTTACTTAAAAGGCTTTGAAATCTGCGTGAAAGAAGCCGCGCCGCAAAACATAATGACCTCTTACAACCGCATCAATGGCGTGTATGGGCATTATCACTATGACCTTTGCACCACAATTTTGCGCGGGGAATGGGACTACACAGGCTGTGTGATGACCGACTGGTGGTTGCGGCACGAGAAATCCCACGAATTCCCGAAACTCAAAGACCAAGCCTACCGTGTGCGTGCGCAGGTCGATGTCTTAATGCCCGGCGGTGAGCGTTCGGGCAAAGAAAGGGTGGACGGTACATTGCTCAAAACCTACGGCAAACCGGACGGCATCACTTTGGGCGAACTGCAACGCACCGCCGAAAATGTCCTGCGGTTTTGTTTGCATTCCCCTGCAATGGAGAGAATGAAATGATACTATAAACACAAATAAAAACCTCGCGCCAAGATGGAGCATTCTGTGTCTGCCATATAGGGAACGACCTTATGTGTCGTTCCGTCCAATCCCAGAAAAAAACATAGGTGTGCAATGCACGCCCTCTGCGCACAGTTTGCAATGTGCACGCGTAGGGAACGGTCTTGACCGTTCCGCAAATTCACAGCAAAAACGCGTACGCGAAGGGGGCGGCGTTTTCGATGACCCGTAAAGCACTCGGAGAATAGTATTATGCAAGTCAAATTTTATGAAACCGCAGACGATGCACTGCTGAAATTCGCCGTTATTATCGCAAAATCCAACGGAAAATGGGTGCTTTGCAAGCATAAAGCGCGCGACACACTCGAATTCCCCGGCGGGCACAGAGAACCGCACGAGCCTATATTGAATACCGCCAAACGGGAATTGCAGGAGGAGACAGGTGCGGTGCGCTTTACAATACAGCCGATATGCGTGTATTCCGTAACGGGCAAAAACCGTGTAAATGCAACGGGCGAGGAACTGTTCGGTATGCTGTTTTTCGCGGAGATTGCCGAGTTTGCAACCGAATTGCACAGCGAAATGGAAAAGGTCTTGTTGCTGGATGCTTTGCCGATTGACCCCGCCGTGTGGACTTACCCGCAAATCCAACCGCACTTGTTGGAAGAATTCCAACGAAGAACACGGACGGAATGATTTGTTGCACAAAATCAAACAGACAAAAGAAAAAAATGCTACCGCAAAATTCTGATATGGACTTGAACTTATAAGAATATTTTTCATCACTTTGCGAAGCAAAACGCCTCAATTATGCATTATTCATTCGCGTAGTGATTTCATTCTTCATTACGAAAATCCGATTTAATGAATGATGAATAGTGCATAATGAAAAATGCAGAATACAAAACAAAAATCCGCCCTCTTTTGAGAGCGGATTTTCGTTTTGGTCCGAGTGGCGAGACTTGAACTCACGGCCTCTTGACCCCCAGTTTGCAAATATATGTTTTATTCTCGATTGTCAAGAACCGTGCTTCATTGCGGAAAACCTTTATATATCAATGGCTTTCACCTGCTTGAACGAGAAATGCCCATAAAAGTTTGAATTGTCAAAACGCATTGTATTTTGCAAAAATGTTAGAAAAGTGTTAGAAAATCTGTTATTGCTGTAACTGCCTGCGGGCGTAAAAAATCCTGTCAAGGGTGCAAAGCACAACGCTTGCCCTTGACAGGATTTTTGCTGTTTTTACCGCCCAAGTTCGTCCACGCTGTCAAGCGAGGTGCGCCAACGCTGGCGCACCTCTGCCCAGCGGCGAGCGTTAGGCAGGTTTTCTACCATATAAAGGATTTAATCATTCATCGCTTTCTTTGAAATCTCTGCCCACTAAACTATCCAATGATATGCCGTATAGGTCAGCCAATTTCCACAGCGTATAAATATCGGGGTCATTTTTGCCTGCTTCATAACAAGCATAGGTTGACCGTGCAATTCCTAAGTCCATCGCAATATAAACTTGTGGGGTTTCATTTTCCAACCGTAATTGTTTTAGTCTTGCAATCAGTTTCTTTTTCCGTTCCTCTTCTTCAATAATGCCAAGATGTTTTATCTTTTGCGGCAAATGGAAGAAACGGGCAAACGAGCTTAAAAACTGCTGTGGGATGTCCTGCTTGCCCTCTTCATAGTCTATGATGTCATTTGTGCCCCAATCCAAGAGCATATGCACCTGTTCTATTGAACAGCCGTATGCAAGGCGTGTTGCTTTAATAAATTCGGGCAAATCATAAGTATCGCCAAGACATTTTTGTTGCACCTTGATTTTCATTTCTTCGCCCTTGTATCTGACAGTTGCGTCATATCTCATAGTATCACCCACGCAAAATGATACAACAAACTTTAAGAATATTCAAGTGATTTACCAAAAATAGTACAAAAAAGTTGTTTTTCGCAAACTTATTGTTGACAAGTGAATACAGTTGATGTATTATGATGTTGTTGTATATAGCAACATATTTGTACCGCTGAGTGCGGTTGCGGTTGGGGCGTGGCGCGGGAACCCGCATTGCGGGCGCCGCGCCGCCTCGATTGCAAAAGGTTAGTATTACCCTTTTGCACAACTTGTGTAATTGTGTAATAAATAAATATTCTAAAAACGAAAGGAGCATTTAAAATGCAAACAAACTTAAAACAGGGGGTGAACGAATGAGTAAAGCCAAAGATACTCGTTCTCGTAAATTTCAACTAACAATCAATAATCCTATAGAAAAAGGTTGGATGCACGAGAAAATACGCAATACTTTGGACGGTGGAAAACCGAAGTATTATTGCTTATGTGATGAAACAGGCGAGAACGGTACGCCACACACGCATATTTATGTGTATTATGAAAATGCTGTATATTTTTCAACAATGAAAAATCGCTTTCCCGAAGCCCATATAGAAACGGCGCACGGCTCAAGCCAAGAAAACCGCGACTATATCCGCAAAGAGGGCATATATGCTAATTCCCCGAAAAAGGAAACAAACCATATAGAAACCTTTGAGGAATGCGGTGAAATACCGTTGGATAAAGCCGCAAAGAATGAAACGGTATCGGAACAAATCCTGCAAATGATAGAGGACGGTTGTTCTAATGCCGAAATACTTTTAAAATATCCGAGTTGTTTTACGCGTTTATCATACATTGAACAAGCACGGCAGACGCTTTTAGAGGAACGCTATAAGCATAAACCCCGCGATGTAAAAGTCCATTACATCTACGGGGAAACGGGAACGGGTAAAACACGCGGCGTAATGGAAAAATACGGGTATGAAAATGTCTATAAAATCACGAATTATGAACACCCGTTTGACAGATATAACGGCGAGCCGGTTATACTGTTTGACGAATTTCGTAGCGGTATAGCCTTTGCCGATTTCCTGCAATATATAGACATCTATCCGTGCAGATTACCTGCACGCTATGCTGATAGAATTGCTTGCTTTACGGAAGTGTATATTATCAGCAATGTATCTCTATGGAAACAGTATCCAAATATACAGTTGGAACAAATTAACTCGTGGAACGCGCTTATCCGCCGCATTACAGATATAACGCATTACACCCGAAATAACGGGGAAGTAACTTTCTTCGGTGATGACACCGTGATTAAAGAAGACGAAGACCCCGCGAACTATCTTTTGTAAGGTGGTGCGCTATGTTTGATACATACAAAGATGTTTTAACGGTTGACGAAGTTTGTACGGCTTTGCATATTGGCAAAAATTCCGTTTACAAACTGCTTCAAATGGGTGCACTGCAATCTATTAAAATCGGGCGTAAATACATTATCCCGAAAATCTTTTTAATTGATTTTATCAGCAAATTCCGATAAACTATGAAACTGACAGCAATAACAGGTTTCAAAAAGAAAGGAGTTACTATGACAGGAAGCCTGCAAACAAAAAACGGCAAATATTATGCCGTTATAAATTTAACCGATGTAAACGGTAAGCGTAAACAAAAGTGGATTTCCACAGGGTACGAAATCAAAGGCAACAAAAAGAAAGCAGAACAATTTTTGCGTGATACACTCAAAGAGTTTGAACGGCAAGCACACCTTGTGCAAACAGATGTAAAGTTTTGCGATTATGTTGCGTATTGGTTAAGTATCGCAAAAATTCGCTTGGAAAGAATTACATACGAAGGATATTCCAATGTCGCCAAATTACACATTATTCCGTATTTTAAAGCGAAAGACCCATTGCTGAAAGATATAACGCGCAGTGATATTCAAACCTATGTCAATCAAAAGTTCGAATGTGGACGCTCGGACGGCAATGGGGGGCTGTCTTCGCGTAGTGTTAAAATTCACTTGATAATAATGCGGCAAGTGTTTAAAGAGGCTGTTAAAAACAACCTAATTATGAATAATCCTTGCGATTATATTTCTTTGCCAAAAGCGGAACGATACGATGCAAAGTTTTATTCAGCCAAACAATTAAATGAATTGTTTACAGCAATCAAAGACGAGCCTTTGTATCCGCTTATCTATTTTACGGCTGTTTTTGGCTTGCGCCGTAGCGAAGTGCTTGGATTGAAATGGGATAGTGTTGATTTTGAGAATAACACCATTACAGTTAAGCACACCGTGGTGCGATTTAGCGAGGTTATCGAAAAAGACACAACGAAAAACGCTGCAAGTTATCGAACTTATCCGTTATCGGCAGAAGCAAAAGCCATTTTATTGGATTTAAAGGGACAGGAAAATGAATACCGCATACTTTTCGGAACGGAATATTTTGAAAGCGATTATATTTTTAAATGGGAAAACGGGAAACCATATACGCCCGATTTCGTAAGCAGAAAGTTTCACAAATTGCTTGAAAGGTATGGATTTCCGATTATTCGGTTTCACGATTTGCGGCATTCCTGCGCAAGTCTGCTGATTGCAAACGGCTTTTCATTAAAGGACATTCAAGAATGGCTCGGTCATTCGGATATTCAAACAACCGCAAATATTTATGCACATTTAGATGTAGAACGAAAAAATAAAATTGCGAATTCTATGTCAAATACTTTGAAATTCTAACCGTGTTAGAAAAAGTGTTAGAAAAACGAGATTTTGCGGCAAAACAAAAAACCTTGCATTCCCAAAAAGCAAGGAACAACAAGGTTTTTCAATGGTCCGAGTGGCGAGACTTGAACTCACGGCCTCTTGACCCCCAGTCAAGCGCGCTACCAGCTGCGCCACACCCGGATATACAATTTGCATTTGTTGGGACAGCCCCGTAACAACTGCTCGAATATATTAGCATAAGATTTCCGATTTTGCAAGAGTAAATTTCATTTTTTCCGAAGTTTTCACGGATTTCTTGCAGGAAAGCCCGAGATTTTGCTTGGAAATTCAAATTTGGGGAATTTTTATGGATTTTTTGTGCAAATCCATTTGACAAACGCCCGCGCGTGTTGTATAATACACAGGCATCAAAAAGTTTTGTGCTTGTGCAGTGCAGAACCGGCGGCTATATAGGACTGTTGAGTGGTTTTATATCCGGGTGTAGCGCAGTTGGTAGCGCGCGTGGTTTGGGACCATGAGGCCGCAGGTTCGAATCCTGTCACTCGGACCATTTGCTTTTTACGGTGTGTTTATATAACTGAATACGGAGGCATAGCTCAGCTGGTCAGAGCGCACGGTTCACATCCGTGAGGTCGGGGGTTCGATCCCCTCTGTCTCCACCAAAAGGAAGGGGCTGTAAAAAAACAGCCCGAAGGAAAAAAAGACTGCAAGTCTGCCGAAAG
>JBJEPR010000206.1:0-9005 GCA_051881335.1 Candidatus Fimenecus sp.
TTCCTTGCATCTTATTTTTTCAGAACTTTGTCTCACATCATTGACAAACGTACAATATTGGTGAAATGGACATAAAATGTTTATCCGTTGTGTTTCCCTTTTAAAATCGGAGAAAGGGGCTTATAAACGATAAAGGTAATCAACGCGCAAAGCATGCCTTTGATAAAGGTAAACGGTACATTAAATATTAAAAGTGCCTGCCAAAGTGCGGTAACGCGCGGCAAAATCGCTTGATACGCCGCAATTATCTGCTCCATTGGCATAAAGTTGGTATAAATCGGATAAACAATAAAATAATTGGTAAGAAAACTCATACCTGCCATACAAACTGCGCCGACCAACGATCCGAGCAAAGCAAATTTCCGATTTTTTTTGTGTTTGTAAATCAGCCCTGCGGGAATGACGAGCATACAGCCCAAAATAAAGTTGGAAAGCTCTCCGACGCCGCCCGTTGTGGTGGTGAATAGATTGATTAGATTTTTAATCAGACAAACGCCGACGCCGCTTAACGGTCCGAACGCAAAAGATGCAATCAGCGCGGGCATATCCGACAAATCCATTTTAATAAAGCCGGGCATAAACGGTACGCTGAAATCTAAAAACATCAAAACGGCAGAGACTGCGGCTAAAATAGCGGTAACGGTTAGCTTGCGGATTTTTTGCGCGGAGTAGACTTTGCTTTTTTTCTTGGGGGTGACTGCTGTGTTTTCCATTTGACATTACGCCTTTCAAAAAAATTTGCAAATACGGCTGTCAAACAAAAAGCCCCGTAAGCAACAAACTTACGAGGCGCAGGTGTATTGAACATACATCTTCTTTCATCCGGACTGTACCGTCGGTTTGGGAATTGCACCCAATCAGCAAAACGCTTGTGGACTTTTACCACCGGTGGGGACTTGCACCCCGCCTTGAAGACAGCTGTTGATTTGTACTGCTATTATATGCTTATATATTCTCTTTGTCAATCGGCTTTTGCATATTTTTTAAAAGCAGAAGCCCGAGGATAATCACAATCGGGAAAATGTTGCCGAAGCCCAAACCGATTTTTAAGGCTTCGCCGTCGGAAAGCGCTGTATTGGCTGTTTGCGCCGCAGTAGAAATATAACTCACAATTGAAGGTCCTAAAGAACATCCGAGGTCGCCGAAAATGGCGAGCACACCAAACATTGCCGCACCACCTTTCGGGTACAGCTCTGAAACCAAGCTAAAGGTTCCGGGCCAAAACAGACTGACAGAAAGTCCTGTCAACGCACAACCAAACAAAGACAGCAACGGATTTGGCGAAACGGCAGTGACGGTATAGCAGACAATACACAACCCTGCACAGCAATACAAAGCTTTTTTTAAATTGAGCTTATGCCCGTAAACGCCAAACAACAGTCTGCCCGTGCCCATAAATACGGCAAACAGGCAAGGTCCTAATAAGTCACCCATAAATTTTCCGACGCCCAAGCCGGCTTCTGCAAAATATGAGGACCATTGCGACATTGCCAGCTCCGAAGCGCCAGCGCAAAACATCAAAATCATTGCAATGACGAAATGGCGTGAGGTCAGCAGTTTGCGCACAGGTGTCTTTTCGTCCTCTTTTAAGGTCTTCGGGAAAGGAAGTGTGTAAAAATTCAAAAAATTACCCAACGGAATGAAAGCCCAAAGCATAGGTAAAACATACCAGTATGCCTCCCCAATAACGCGGATAAACAGCGTGGACAGCGCCACGACTGCCATTTGTCCCCAACAGTAAAAGGAATGTAACAAACTCATATCCGCTTGCTTACGGTCACTGGGAATGGCGTCCACAATCGGGCTTATCGTTACTTCAATCATACCACTGCCGAGCGCTGAAATAACGGTTGCGATGGCAAGACCCAAGAAAGCAGGCATTACACGCGGCAAAATGCCGAGCAGGAAAAGCCCGATGGTCGCACAAGAGTGCGAGGTAAGAATGATTTTTCGATATCCGATACGGTCTACCGCTTTTACGGAGATAATATCTACCACAGTTTGCGATAAAAAGTTAATTAAAATCAAACTGCCGATGGCGTTCAAAGATATGCCGAGTTGTTCGCGGTAAATGATAAATAAAATAGGGGAGAGGTTATTGATAATTGCCTGCACAAAGTAGCCGATATAGCAAGCCACGGTTGTGCCTTTGTAGGTTCTTTGCATTTTGATTATACATACTCCTTATCGTCTGACAGCTTTGCCGAACCGTCAATCGGAATTGCTTCGCCGAGATATGTCGGTTGAGGTTTTACAAAACAAGTGCCGAAATCCTTTACGCGTGCCAGGGCTTCGCGCAGATTATTTTTTATATCGGTGCCCAGCGCATATTCCTGTAAATCCGCCGCGACGCCGTACGCTTCAATACCCAAGGCACGCGCAATATATACCGCACGGTACAAATGGTATCCTTGCGTGACAACAATCATTTTTTTAACGCCGAAAATCGCTTTTGCGCGATACATAGATTCATAAGTCGAAAAGCCTGCGTGGTCTAAAAAGATAATATCAGGGTCAACGCCTTTGTCTACGCAGTATTGCTTCATATGATTGACTTCATCGTAGTTTTCTGTGCCGTGGTCACCGCTCATCAACAGACGGTCACAAGTGTCGCTTTCCAAGAGAGAAAGCCCGGTTTTAACGCGGTCCTCCAACATCGGGCTCAAAGTTTGATTATTCCATACCGCACAGCCCAAAACCAAAATGCAATCCACATTATTTAAATCGGTGGCTTCGCTTTGCTCCAAAATGAATGGTTTGGATTTTAGTATTACGATGGCATTGATTGTTCCAAGGCAAAGCGTCCCAAGTAAAATAACGGCGCAACATACAAGAAAAAACTGTTTCAGTCTGCGTCGCGTTTGCATAGTCATACCCTCGTTTCGATAAATTCGGTTTTGCCCTTCACGGAAAAAGTACCGCTGTTTGCCGCGATGAAAAAGCTGTCACCCTTTTTAACAGGGAACGCTTCTTCGCCGCAGACGATTTCACCGTTGCCCGCCGTAAACAACACAGAAATAAAAGAGGTACCGTCGGCCGATGCGGTGTATTCCGAATTTGTTTGCACGGTTGATACCGTAAATAGGTCGCACTTTGTTAAAAGTTGTTGTGTATTTCCGTTTTCAAAGCATTTTTCACCCTCGGGTGCTGTACTGTGTGTCGGCGGTACGCAGTTGGTAACATCCACAGCCTTTTCGGTGTGCAGAGGACGCGGCTTGCCGTCCGCGCCGAGTCTGCCGTAGTCATAAACGCGGTAGGTGCTGTTGGAATTTTGCTGAATTTCCGCAAGCAAAATGCCTTTGCCGATGGCGTGCAATGTGCCCGCCTCAATAAAAAACAAATCGCCCTTGTGCACGGGGACTTTGTTGACAACCTCTAAAAATGTATTGTTCGCAATGCGTTGTTTAAATTCTTCTTTTGAGATTTCCTGTTTGAAGCCGTAAATCAGCTCCGCGCTCTCGTCACAGTCCAAAATATACCAGCATTCCGTTTTTCCGTACTCATTCTCAACGCGCAAAGCGTAGTTGTTGTCAGGGTGTACCTGTACCGATAAATCCTTTTTTGCGTCAATGAGTTTGATAAGAATCGGAAAACGGTCAAACTTTTGCGCATTTGTACCGAGGATTTCCGTGCCCGCAGCCGCAATTACTTCGGAAAGTGTTTTACCCTTATATTTCCCGCTTTCAACGATATTTTCACCGTCTTTGTGGCACGAAAGCATCCACCCCTCGGCGACAATATCCAAATCCGTTTGAAATCCGAAATCGGTTTTTAAGCGTGTGCCGCCCCAAAGATAATCTTTCAGCGCAGGACGCAGTTTTAAAATCATGTTTCTTTCTCCTTTTGTTGATTTGTTTTATTCTAACAAAAACGCGCCGCAAAATCAACCGCGGACGCGGCAAGTTCTTGCAATAGACGGCAAAATACAGTATAATATTTTTGAAATCAAGTGGTTCGGAGGAAAACTATGCGACCGAATATCATTTTCTTTTTCAGTGACCAACAGCGGTGGGATACCGTCAACGAAACCGTTACACCGCATTTGATGGCTTTGGCAGAGGAAGGCGTGGAATTTGAAAATTCCTTTACCTGCCAGCCTGTTTGCGGCCCTGCGCGCGCCTGTTTGCAAACGGGTGTGTATGCCACACAATGCGGTTGCTATTTTAACGGGATTGCGTTACCCGAGAATATTAAGCCGTTGGCGACTTATTTCAACGAGGCGGGATATGAAACCGCCTATGTCGGCAAATGGCATTTGGCGTCCGACCGTTTCCCGAATATCGGGGTGCATTGCGAAAAATCTGCTGTGCCCAAAGACCGACAAGGTGACTATAAAGATTGGTGGCGCGCCGCCGATGTGTTGGAGTTTACCTCGCATGGCTATAATGGTTATGTGTTTGACGGCGACGGTAACCGCATTGATTTTGAAGGATACCGCGCCGACTGTATTACGGATTTTGCGCTTAAATACATTGACCAAAAGACCTCCGATAAGCCGTTTTTCCTTTTCTTGTCACACATTGAGCCGCATCATCAAAACGACCATCATTGTTATGAAGGCCCGAAAGAGACTGTGCCGAAATACAAGGATTATCCAATTCCCGATGACCTATCCTTTTTGCCGGGAGATTACAAGGAAATGTACCCGGATTACATTGCAGCGATAGACAGTCTGGACAAAAATGTCGGTAGACTGGTGGAGAAGCTGAAAGAAAAAGGAATTTATGAAAACACCGTCATAATTTATTCCAGTGATCACGGCTCGCATTTTAAGACGCGCAATGCCGAGTATAAGCGCTCCTGCCACGACAGCGCCACGCATACGCCGCTGATTATCGCAGGCGGGCCGTTTTCGGGCGGCGAAAAAGACGAACGGCTTGTCAGTCTTATCGATTTACCCCCGACCTTTCTTGATTTAGCGGGAATCAAAATCCCCGAGAGCTATATGGGCAAATCCATACTGAAAATGCGCGAAACGGGCGAGGAACGCGACTGCGTATTTATGCAAATCAGCGAAAGCCAATGCGGCAGAGCCATTCGCACCAAACAGTATAAATATGCCGTGCGTGCAGTCGGCGCGGGAATGACAAAATATAAAGCCAAAATCTATTTTGAAGATTATTTGTACGATTTAGAAAAAGACCCGATTGAACAATATAATTTAATTAAAGAATCCGCATATAAAAAGGTGCGCGCAGAACTTCGGCAAATGCTTATCCGTGAAATGGTAAATGCAGGGGAGAAATCGCCGAAAATCTTACCTGCGCGCGTTGTTCGAAAGAAATAAAACCCGATGATTTTATCGGAAATGCACGAAAAGACAGGCAAGAAATGCGCTTGCTTGTCTTTTTTTCTGAATTTTTGCAGGAAATAAAAACAGATATTGCAAAAATACATAAAATGTATTAAAATCTATGGGCAATAAAAAACTTGAATGAAATTCGGAGGGCAAAAAAATGCAGTACTCACAAATGTCGAAAGATGAGCTGCGTGCACGCAAGGCGGAGCTTGATAAAGAATTTGCCGAAATTAAAAAATTAAACTTAAAATTAGATATGTCCCGCGGCAAACCCGGTGCAGATCAGTTGGATTTATCGATGGATATGCTCAAAACCGTAATCGGTGTATGCGACTGCAAGGCGGAAAACGGCTTTGACTGCCGAAATTACGGCGTTTTGGACGGCCTGCCCGAATGTAAGGCGCTGTTTGCCGAAATGCTTGAGGTCAGCCCCGACAATATCATTATCGGCGGCGCGTCAAGTCTGAATTTGATGTTTGATTACATTGCACAATGTATGACAAAGGGCGCGGGCGGTGCGCCGTGGATGCAACAGGGCAAAATCAAATTTATTTGCAATGTGCCCGGGTATGACCGCCATTTCACCATTTGTGAGCACTTCGGCATTGAAATGCTCAATGTGGAAATGACGGAAAACGGGCCCGATGTGGAAAAAATCCGCGAACTCGTCAAGGATGAAAGCGTTAAAGGTATGTTCTGCGTGCCGAAATATTCCAATCCTGACGGCATTACCTATTCCGACGATACCGTGCGTGCCCTTGCCGCATTACAGCCCGCGGCAAAGGATTTCCGCGTGATTTGGGACAATGCCTATGTGGTGCACGATTTGACCGATACACCCGACCGCTTGCTGAATATCTTTGAAGCCTGCAAGCCGTACGGCACGGACGATATGTTTGTGGAATTTACTTCCACTTCCAAAATCAGCTTCCCGGGCGCAGGGGTTTCTGCTATCGCGGCTTCTGACAACAATATCAAATCAATTAAAGCGCGCCTTGCGATGCAGACCATCAGTTATGATAAAATGAATCAGTTGCGCCATGTGAAATACTTTAAGAATTTGGACGGCATCACCGCGCATATGAAGAAGCACGCGGCAATTATCGCACCGAAATTCAAAATTGTTTTGGACGCGTTGGACAAAGAACTGACGGAAAACAATTTGGCGCGTTGGACAAAGCCGAACGGCGGGTATTTTATCAGCCTCAACACCACGGGTTGCAGTGCGAAACGCGTTGGCGAGCTTTGCAAAGAGCTTGGCGTAGTGCTGACCTCGGTCGGCGCAACCTATCCTTACGGGGTGGACGCACAAGATCGAAATATTCGCATTGCGCCGACCTATCCGTCTACGGACGATTTGAAAAAAGCGGCTGAGGTGCTTTGCCTTTGCATCAAACTTGCAACGCTTGAAAAATTGGTATAAATGGTGTAGAATACGCATAGAGTATAGCCTGCATTTTGAGGTGAAGCTGTATGCGTATTTTTCATTCTAAGCAAAATGAAGCAGAGAACGGTGCACCGCGCCCGTTTGTAACGGCGATTGTGGTTGCCGCCGGAAATTCTACCCGAATGGGCGGTGTGAATAAGCAGTTTTTATTGCTGGAGGGCGTTCCTGTGCTTGTGCGGACTTTGCAAGCGTTTTCCGTGTGCCCGCTGATTGATGAAATTGTGGTTGCTACACGGGAAACGGATATCGCAGAACTGTTTGCACTGGTAAAAGAATACCAAATTGAAAAAGTGACGGATATTGTGCGCGGCGGCGATACGCGGCAGGAAAGCGTATTTTCTGCCATTCGCCGTTCCTCGCCGCTTTCGGAATATTTTGCCATACACGACGGCGCTCGTCCGCTTGTATCGCAAAAAGTAATTTGTGATACGGTAGAAAAGGCGTTTACTGTCGGGGCGGCGGCAACGGGCGTCCGCGTGAAAGATACTATCAAGGTTGTGTCGGAAAACGGTGCAATCGTGGATACGCCTGACCGTACAACGCTTTGGGCGGTGCACACGCCGCAGGTGTTTGAACGAAACCGTTATCTGCACGCCGCAGACTGTGTGGAAAACAGCGCTGTATTTACCGATGACTGCAAGCTGATGGAAACGGCAGGTTTTCCTGTATATATGGTTGAAGGCAGTTATGAAAACATAAAAATCACTACGCCGGAGGATATTCTTTTGGCGGAAGGTTTATTGCGAGGACAAGAAGAATGAATATGCGTATCGGGCACGGATATGATGTGCACAAACTGGTCACCGGACGAAAACTGATTTTGGGCGGCGTGGAAATTGAAAATAACGGTATCGGGCTTTTAGGCCATTCTGATGCCGATGTTCTGTTGCACGCCATCAGCGATGCGTTGCTCGGTGCGGCGGCGCTCGGCGATATCGGCAAGCATTTTCCAGATACAGACGAACGGTATAAAGGTGCGGACAGCCTTAAACTGCTGTCCTCTGTTGTAAATTTGCTTGAAAACAATGGATATTCTGTCGGTAATATTGATGCCACGGTGCTTGCGCAAGCCCCAAAGCTGGCTCCTTATATTCCCGAAATGCGCAAAAATATTGCCCGTGCCTGCCGTGTGGATATAGAGGCAGTCAGCGTGAAAGCAACCACCGAGGAGGGCTTGGGCTTTACAGGTGCAAAAGAGGGGATTGCCGCGCACGCGGTTTGCCTGTTGGAAAAGAGACCGGAAATATGCTTTATTTAATCCGCTTGACGGAGGAATACGAATTTGCAAAGAATAAAGGATTTACTGAAAAAATATAAGGAAATTATTTTGTATGTGCTGTTCGGCGGACTGACAACGGTCGTCAACTATATTATTTATTTTACCTGTACCAAAGGACTGCATATCGGTTGGTCGCCGGCAACGCTGTTTGCTTGGATAGGTGCTGTGCTGTTTGCATATGTGACCAACCGCATTTGGGTGTTTGAAAGCCGTGCAAAGGGCTTTCGGGCGGTTTTGTATGAATTTGTGAAGTTTATCGGCGCGAGACTTTTGTCATTAGGGCTTGAGTGGCTGACTTTAAAACTTCTGATTGATACATTGCAGATGGATTCATTGCTTTGGCACGATTTACCGCTTGGGGAATTTCTTGCAAAAACCATTGCGCAAATTCTCGTGATTATTGCTAACTATGTGTTCAGTAAATGGATAGTTTTTCGTAAAAATAAGAAAAATACAGAATAAATATACATTTTTCTTGCATTTTTATGCAGATAGTTGTATAATGCAATTATCAAAAACTTGATACAAGGGGTAATCAAAATGAAAAAAGCAACAAAAGTTTTGGCATTGCTTATGACCTTGGTTTTGGTTGTCGGCGCATTTGCTGCCTGCGGCGGAGAAAAAACGCCTGCGGTTAAAGTCATCAACATTGACCTCACCGAAGAAGAATATGCATTCGGTGTGGATAAGGATCAGCCTGAGCTCTTGACGCAGGTAAATGCGTTTATTGCGGAAATCAAAGCCAACGGTAAGTTTGAAGAAATCTGCAATAAGTATTTTGCCGACGGTACGCCTGCAGTCATTCAGTCTGCAAAGTACGATGAAAGCAAAGACCAGTTGGTTGTTGCCACGAACGCGGCATTTGAACCGTTTGAGTATACCAACGGTGATGGCTACAGCGGTATTGATATGGAAATTGCCGCACTGCTTGCAGAAAAACTCGGCAAAGAGTTGGTTATTCAGAATATGGATTTTGATGC
>JBJEPR010000207.1:0-8985 GCA_051881335.1 Candidatus Fimenecus sp.
AAATTCGGCGTTTTCGATATGATTGCGTCGTGCGTTCTCCTTGGCATTTTCAATCGCCTCGGGCACGATTTCCGCGCCGTAAATTTTTTTCGCATTTTTCGCCATCGAAAGTCCGATTGTCCCCGCGCCGCAGTACAAATCAAGCACGGTTTCCCTACCTTTCAAATCGGCAAATTCGGCGGCTTTTTGATAGAGCCGTTCCGCCATATTGCGATTGACCTGATAAAAGGACAAGGGAGACAGCCGTATCTCCACACCGCAAAGCGTATCGCCGATGTCGGGCGTGCCCCAAAGGGTTTTGCATTGCGCGCCCAAAATGACATTGGTCTTTTCGGTGTTGGTATTCAAAACGATACTCGTAATTTTGTAAGGCATCGCGCACAAACGGTCAACCAGTGTATCGCTGTGCGGCAATCGTGTGCCATTCGCCACAACGCACACCATAATTTCGCCGCTGTGAAAGCCCTTGCGCAAATAGAGATGCCGCACAAGCCCTTTGCCGCTTTGCGCGTCATAGATTGAAATGTCAAATTCTGTCAAAAATTCGCGAAACACCGCGACGATTTTCGCAAATTCCACAGGCTGTAAGTAACAGTCGACACAGTCAATCACGCGATGGGAGCGCGGGGCGTAAAAGCCGATTTTCACCTTGCCGTTTTCGCGCGTGACAGGATATTGCGCCTTGTTGCGGTAGCGGTCAGGCTGTCCCGACAAAACGGTTTCACATTGCAACGGAATATGCGCAAGCCGCAAGAACGCATCCTCGACACGGCGCTGTTTTTCTCGCAGTTCGGTTTCGTACGCCATAAACCGATACGCACAGCCGCCGCATTGCGGAAACAGCGAGCAATCCGCTTCGGTGCGTGCAGGGGAAGGCGTTATAATCCGAACAACTTTCCCGACTGCATAGTTTTTTTTCGCCTTGATGATATGCACAAGTAAGGTGTCACCGGGCACGCCGCCTGCGACGAACACCGCCATACCGTCAAAGTGCCCTACGCCGCTGCCCTCGGCGGACAGCGTCTCAATATGCAGTTGGATTTCGTCATTTTTCTGTATCGCCATCGGTATTCTCCGTTTGTTGTGCCTGTGCGGCGCGGTATTTTTTGATTTTTCGCGTAAGCAAAACCGCAAATGCCGCCGCAAGGCATACGAACAGCACCGCTACGCAGATAAGCTCCGCCAAGCGCTGTTGTGCGGTCAATTCCGCATTCTCCGAAAAGAATGAAAATACAGTAGTAAAATCCATTCGGTTGCTTCCTTCTGTTCCGCACCGCGGGAATAATTTTCTGCGCCTATTGTAACATACTCGCCGCCTTTGTGCAAGATTTTACGCGCAAGAGCACGCCCCGCCCGTTGCAATCCCCATTTTATTATGGTGTAGAAACGGACAAATTGTCTTTCTGAAGCTGTAAAGAATATCTAAAAACCAAGCGGACAACAAGTGCCCCCCTGTGCCGAAGAACGCCGTACAGATGACACACGAAATCCCTTCACAGGCTTGCGTTTTCTTCCTGCGGGGGCTTCTGCATTTACAATCTGTATGCGCCGGTGGCAATAACCTCGGCTTTTTCGATGTATGGTTCGTTGCGACATTCTTCAATTCTGACGGTCAGATTGTCGGTCACAATCGGCTCAAAAATTGCTATCCGCGAAAACCCGATAATCGTGCCGCTGAAAATCGGTTTGCCGTCTGCATAAATTGAAAATTTCTCCACGCGTTGGGATTTGGTGGTATCCTCAGAGAGCCGCACGCGGTCCACGGACTGTTTTGGGAAATGCAAATTGACCGTATAGCCGCCGTCGGTTATTTCGGTTTGCACCTCTTGAATTTGCAGTTCGTCCTCTTTGGCAATCCATCTGCCCATCTCGCGCAGGCGTTTCACATCGGCTTTGGCAAACTGTCCGTTGCGGTTCGGGGGAATGTTTAACAGCATCAGGCTGTTGTTGCCGACGGAATTGTAATAGATTTGCATTAAATGCTTGACCGATTTCAGCGTGAAGCGCTGTAACGGGTGGTAAAACCACCCGAGCCGAATGGAGACATCGACCTCAGCGGGATACCACATAAATTCGTCAAAATTTTGTAAAAACGCCCGCGAGCCCATATCGGGGAGCATCACATCCTGACACCGCTTTTGGAAGGCTTTCATATCATCTGTGTCTTGGCAGTTTACTGCAAAATTTTGCTGGTCATATCGGAATTTCGGCACAACATTCCATTCGCTTTCGCGGGTTTTGCCGCTTTCGTTGCCAATCCAACGCACATCGGGCGCACAGCCTGACATTACAATATTCGGCTGTAATTCCACTGCGGTTTTCCAAATGCGCTCGAAATCATATTTCTGCACGGGCTGTCCGTCCGCTTTTGCCCCGCACGCACCGTCGAGCCACAGCATAAAAATTTCGCCGTAGTTCGTCAACAGCTCGGTCATTTGGGCAATGTAAAAGTCATTGTAGGCGGGCGTACCGTAGCAGGGGGCGTTTCTGTCCCACGGCGACAAGTATACACCGAATTTCAGCCCGTATTTTTTGCAGGAGTCCGCAACCTCGCGCACCACATCGCCCTTGCCGTTTTTATACGGGCTGTTTTTGACGGAATGTTCGGTCGTTTTTGTCGGCCACAGGCAAAAGCCGTCGTGGTGCTTGCAGGTAAGGATAACGCCTTTCATACCCGCATCGCGAATGGCTTCGCACCACCGGTCGGTATCCTGCTTTTTGGGGTTGAATACGCTTTCGGGCTCTTTGCCGCTGCCCCACTCTTTATTGGTAAAGGTGTTGACGGTGTAATGCACAAAGGCGTAATACTTCATCTCCTGTATGAGAAGTTGTCGGCGGTTCGGCACAATGCTTGTGTATAAATTGATGCGCTCTTGTTCTGTCATATTGTGTCCCTCGTGAAAAACGCCCCGCGAGGAGTGCGGGGCGTGAAAATCTGCGTATAAAAAACTTTATTTTGCCTCGGATTCCCAACCGAATTGATAATACATATTACTGCCGCTTTCAAAAGTCAGGGTTTGCGTGCCGTAAGAAGCAAGTGACCCTTCGCCCGTGACAGACGCCGTAACCGTCATATTTTTATCATAGGAAAGGGAAAGCAACTCATCGGTTGCGGCGTTAAAGGTTGCAATAATCACACAATCGTGCGGCACAAGGGTGTACTCCGACACCGTAAAGGAATTTTCGGTGCGGTTGAGCTTTGCAAGCACATCGGTCGGGTTGCGGAATGTAATCGCCCGTTTGATGGAATCGGGATTGTCTTTTAAATGAATTTCTACGATGCGGGTTAATTCCGTGACCACAGGCTCTTCGGCGGAATTGTTTTCCGTGGTCGGCGTGACAGAGGTATAGATGGCGTCAATATCGTCAAGCGTCAGCTCGGAAACGACAGCACTGCCCTTTAAGTACAGAATATCGTTTAAATCCGTGCCGGCTTCCAATTCCACATTGCTCGGCAGTGCGTCGGAAATGCCGCTTGAAATCATATCTTTATACAGGCGCGCGGCTTTGGAAAGGGCGGAATCTTCGTCGGACACATTGCCCTTATCGTCCGTAAACTGAATGGTGCTGTCGTGTACCCAGAAGTTTTCGGAATACACCGTGGCAGGCTTTTGCACTTTAATTGCATTGGCAATGCGGTTGTAGTATTCCAACGCTTCGGCACGGTTGCCTGCTAACTGTGCCTGCTCCGCATCGCTTAACAGCGACAACACCTTTGAGAACAATTCCTTGTCATCATTGTCCGCATAGCGGGCTTTTAAATCGTTATAATTGAGTTCAATGGTGGTGTTTTCGTCTTTTTCTTCGTACTCTTCAAACAGCGTACTCAACAGCTCGGTCGGCAGGACGGACTCCAGTTCCCCGTAGGTAAAGGTAAACATCGCGTCCTGCAAATCGGTTTTGAGCGTCACGGCGACCGGCTCGGGCGTTTCCTCTCCGGTGCTTACATTGCACGAGGTCAGCACCAAAGCGGTCATCATAAGTGCTAATAAAATGCAAATCAGTTTTAAACTTTTTTTCTGCATAATTTTCCCCTTTTCCGTATGTTGTTTTATACGCTTAATAGCTGTCTTTCAACCCTTCGCTGTCAAACAGGAAAGCGGTTTCCAGTAAAATATCAATGCCCGCTTCGACGGTTTTCGGGTCCAAATTATCGGCTGTGTCGCCGCGGGTGTGATAATAGCGTGCGGGCGTAGGATCCATCGCCGCCAAGGCGACGGCTTTCATCCCGCCCTGCTGAATGGCCGCCGCATCGGACGAACCGAAAAATACATTGGCGTAATCCAGATTGTATCCGGCAATTTCGCTTGCCTTTTTCACCATCGCTGCCGCCTGTCGGTCCAGCTTTACGGTGCCGCTCATATCCTTGTTGTAAACACCCATAAAGTCAAAGTCGCGAAGCGTGTCGGTTGCAACGAATACGGTTTCAACATCGTCCTCGTTTGCGTGCTTTGCGGCGAATGCCTTAGCACCGCGCAGACCCGCTTCTTCGCACGCCATAGAAACAGCGACAACTTCGGTATTTTCAAAGCGAATATCGTTTGCCGCCATATAGCGCAGTACCGCCATGGAAGCAAACACGCCGGTTAAATTGTCGTTCGCACCCGGCACAACCAGTTTCCAGTTTACGAAGAACGCGCCGAGTAAAATCGGCACCGCCGTCACAAAGGCAACCACCAAAACCACCGTGGAAAGCCAATCGGGAATCGGGAACAGCGACAGAATATCCAAAACAAACTGCACAAACACCGAGCCGAAGGCCAACGCAATGACCGTTGTTAACAGCTTGCCGCCGCCGAGATGCGTGTAGGTCCATTCATATGCGGAGTCGATATGCCCGCTGAAAATGATGCGGCGTTTGGTTTCGCCTGCCGCCTTGCGCGTACAAATCACATTGCAAGAGCGCCGCTTCGGAAAAAACGGGTCCAAGAGCGGCTTATACAGCAAAAATTCGCATACCATAAATAATAAAGACAACGCGGAGAGCACCAGCGCCGCAATGTTGAACGCGGTACTCAGCGCCGGAACGGCGTCAAATCGGCTCAAAATGAGCAACACTGCCGAAATCATCATCAAAACGACATCTAAGAGCACCCAGCCCATAAACGCCTTGGGGTGCAGTTCAAATTCTTCGGTTTCGACGGTGTCGGCGACGCTTTTCATCGACTCGGCAACATACGCCTGTGCTTTGCGTTCGCTTTCCTCACCCGACTCGCGCGGTCCGATTTCTTTACAGACCTTTTTGATTTCGCGTAAGGTGTAGTTGGTCATTTCCCTTCTGCGGGAAGGGTAGTTTGCGTTGCTTTCGCGCGCCAGCATAACATCACTCCGTAACAAAAATTCCCTTTATAATTATTTTATTTTAACACATAAAACCAAAAAAGTCGATAGGTATTTTGCGAACGGTCGGGTTATTGACAGAAAGCGCGAAAAAAAGTACAATACAAGGTAGATTTTGTATGTGAACAAACGAAGGATGTATCGGGGATATGACAAAGAAATACTCGAAAAAGCAATGGATGGCAAAAGGCATATTGGCATTGCTTCTGCTCTTGATTTTGGCAGGGCTCGCGGTCGGGTTTACGGTAACGGAAAAACGAAAGCCCGCCGAAATGCCCACAGAGGCTGTGACAGAAGCCGAAACAGAAATACAGACAGAGCCGCTCACCGAGGAGGAGACTGCCGCTGCGCCGGAACCGACCACCGAAAAAGCACCGCTTATTTCTCTGCCGCAATCGACGGACGGCAACACGGTAACGGTTTCGCCTGACGGGGAGCATTGGGAGCTGACGCTTGTAAATTTGCAGTACCGTCTGCCGGAAGAGTATGTACCGACCTTAAAAGCGGCGGTCGAGGGCAGTACTGTGCAACTCGACGAGCGCGTAGCGCCGTTTTACGCCGAAATGTATGCGGCGGCAAAGGCGGACGGGTACACGCTGACGCCGTATTCGGGCTACCGCACTTATGCACGCCAGCAGGAAAACTTTGACCTCAAGGTGGCGTATTATGTTTCGCAAGGCTTGAGCGAAACCGAGGCAATCGCCAAAACGCAAACCCGCATCTTGCCAGCAGGTGCGTCGGAGCACAATATGGGCTTTTCGATGGATATTGTCAGCGCCAGCGCGGATTTTATTTCCACCAAGGAATTTTCGTGGCTTTTAGAGCACGCGCACGAATACGGCTTTATTCTGCGCTATCCTGAAAACAAAACCGAAATCACGGGCGTGATGTATGAGCCGTGGCATTGGCGGTTTGTCGGCAAAGAGGCCGCCGCCGAAATGCAAAAAAGCGGTCAATGTTTAGAAGAATATTTGGGCGTTGCCTAAAAGGAGAAGATACTATGCTGACCATTCAAAACGGGCAATTTTGTGAGGACGGGAAACCGTTTTCGATTTATTCGGGGGCAATGCATTATTTTCGCATTCCCCGCGTGCATTGGGAGGACAGACTGCAAAAACTCAAAGCGGCAGGCTTTAACACGGTGGAAACCTATGTCTGCTGGAATTTGCACGAGCCGCGCCCCGGCGAGTTTGATTTTTCGGGGATGCTCGATATTGCCGAATATTTGCGTATTGCGCAAAAAGTAGGCTTGTACGCGATTGTGCGCCCCGGTCCCTACATTTGCGCGGAATGGGATTTCGGCGGCTTCCCCGCATGGCTGTTAAAGGACAAAAATATGCGGCTTCGCTGTAACTACGAGCCGTACCTTGCGTGTGTACGCCGCTATTACAATGCGCTCGGCGAGCAGATTAACGGGTTGTTGGAGAAAAACGGCGGCAACATTATCGCGATGCAGGTTGAAAACGAATACGGCAGTTACGGCAACGATAAGCAATATTTACAGGCGATTCGCAAAATTATGGGCGAAGCGGGTATGGACTCATTCCTGTTTACTTCCGACGGCGACTGCAACTGGATGCTGTCGGGCGGCGGGCTTCCCGATGTGTTCAAGGTGATGAACTTCGGCTCGCGCACGAAAACGCTGTTAAAGAAATTGGACAACTACCAAACCGATATGCCCTATATGTGTGGCGAATTTTGGGACGGCTGGTTTGACCATTGGGGCGGCATTCATCACACGCGCCCGAGCATTCAAATTGAAAAGGAAATCAAGGATTTCCTCGATATGGACGCAAGTTTCAATATGTATATGTTCCACGGCGGCACAAACTTCGGCTTTACCGCGGGCGCGAACTGCACAAACGGGCACTACACGCCGACCGTCACAAGTTACGATTACAGCGCGCCGTTAACCGAATGGGGCGCATACACCCCGACCTATCACGCCGTGCGCAAACTCCTTTTGGAAAAACAGGGCTTGGAGGCAGGTGTTTTGCCGCCCGAGCCGAAACTGCAATTTGTCGGCACGGTGGAACTCACGCAGTCGGCGGGATTGTTTGACAATCTCGAAAACATCGGCACAACGCAGTACAGCCCCACGCCCGAAAGTATGGAACAATTTGACCAAAACTTCGGCTACATTCTGTACGCCACCACAATTAAAGGCAAATATGAGTCGCTGACGCTCTCTGTGGAGGGTGTGCACGACAACGCCTACTTGTTTGTGGACGGGGAACTCAAAAAGACCTATTACCGCAATCAAAACCCGAAAATGAAAGACGGCGACGGCTTTACATACCGTTTGGGCAGTATCAAAGGCGAAACAAAAATCGAAATCCTCGTGGACGCAATGGGCCGCGTCAATTACGGCAAATATTTGTATGACCGCAAGGGCATTGCCCGCGTGATGCTCGGCAATCAGGTGGTGTTTGACTGGCAGATTACCACCCTGCCGCTGGACAACATCGACAAAGTGCAGTACGGCACGGCGGGTAACCAATTCCCGCGCTTTTACAAAGGCACCTTCAAAGCCGCCGCGGACGCGGACTGCTTTGTGGATATGACAGGCTTTAAAAAGGGCTGTGTATTCGTGAACGGCTTTAATTTGGGGCGCTATTGGGCGGCAGGCCCGCAGGCGACGCTGTATCTGCCGCAGGATGTGCTCAAAGCGGAAAATGAAATCGTCATTTTTGAGCAAGAGGGCACAGACCGTCAGACCGTGGAAATCACCGACACCCCGAAATTAAGCCAAATGAAAAAACGCAGTTTGTGTTTTTGGAAAAAATAATATGTAAAAAAGACAGGGGACAAAAAGCAGAATTTTGTCCCCCCTGTGTACTGTATTTGTGCGTACGGAACGGTCGTACCGTTCCGTAAAACACCAAAGTGGGCAAAAATCGTCCACTGTGCGTCGTGCCCAGCATAATGGAGATGAAGCAAATGTTTTATATGTTTCGTATTCTTGTTTTCTGTATTTTACTTTTGGTACTTATACTGCTGTTTAGATTTTATCCTAAACAATTTAGTAAATACCGTAGGGTGTTTTGCATTATTTTCGTATTCATTTTATTGACTGTATCTGTCATTTTTCCAATAGAAAATTCCATCTTGAAGTTTAGTTCGGTTGACAGTCTATGCCAGTATAGATATCATTCTTCTATTGATTATATGATTGAGGGAAAAAACTCGTGTATGTTGCTATATTCCGCTAATAAAAGCACCACATCCATTACTTTTTGTGCAAAAAAAGACGGGTATCAAATTGGCAATTATTTTTTACAAAACACAATTTATAATGGGATGTGGAATGGATATAGTTTCAGAATATATCAATATGGAAATGAAGACTATTATGTTTTGATTTCTGGGTTTTCAGATAATGAAACTCTTATAATCACAGACAAATACGGTTCTATCTTCTCGAATCTTTACGGCAATGGTAGTACAGACAATTATATTCGCTACGGAGCATTTGTACCGAATTTGGATGAAAGTAATTATTCAGTTGTAATTAATGAAACCGAGGTACAAGTGTTAGGACAATCATAAACAATGAAAGACAAGAAAGAAAGGAACACAGGGGGACGGTACGAAACCACTGATAAAGAGTAGTTTTGAAAAAGGAAAACGATAAGATTTAAGTGG
>JBJEPR010000208.1:0-8960 GCA_051881335.1 Candidatus Fimenecus sp.
GGTCGATAAAGTCGTGCCCGGCTTTGCAAGCGACGAAACGCTGTTGTATGGACCCGAAATCAAATTCTATTCCAACCGCGTGAAAATGGACGAAAAGTTCAATACGAATATCAAAGGCTTGCATTGCTTGGGCGATTCCAGCGGCTGGACGCACGGCTTGATGATGTCAAGCGTGATGGGCGTGTTGATGGGCAGAGAACTCATTTAAATCTACTAACCATATATACCCTCCCTCTTAGAGGGCGGTGTCATTTTCGCTTGCGAAAATGACGGAGGGAGATTGTTGAAACATTCTCTCGTTTCCTGCAAAAGACCATTTTCAAAGCAGGGCGGGGGCTTGCTCCCGCCGAAGAATTACAGCAAATTCCACGGACGGGCTCAGAGACCCGCCCCTACAAGTCGTAGGGAACGGTCTTGACCGTTCCGCAGAATTACAGTAAAGAAAGTCATCCTGAACGAAGTGAAGAATCTCAACTGTTGTCAATCAAAATGCCGCGAAACGAGATTCTTCGCCTAACGGCTCAGAATGACAAACGCACGAAACAAATCCGCGGAGGAATTTTTATGATTTTTTATTTTTCCGGCACCGGCAACAGTCGCTTTGCCGCAGAAACCGTCGGCAAAGCGCTTTCGGAAACGCCGATTTCCGTCAATGCTTTACTACAAAAGCAAAACCGGGCGGCGGGCGGAGAATATGTATCCGAAACCCCGTTTGTGTTTGTCTCGCCGACCTATGCGTGGCGTATATCGCGCGTAATGGAAAATTTCATTCGCGAGAACACCTTTTCCGGTTGCCGCAACGCATATTTTTTGATGACCTGCGGCGACAGTATCGGTGCGGCAGCGCAGTATCTGCAAGCCCTGTGCACAGAAAAAGGGCTGCAATTTTGCGGCGTACAAAAAATCGTGATGCCGGAAAACTATATTGCAATGTTTTCCGCTCCCGAAAAGACGGAAGCGCAAAAAATCATTGAAAATGCCGTGCCCGTATTGAACACCGCCGCCGAAGCCGTTCGCGCAAAAAAAGATTTTCCGCCGCAAAAAATCAGTGCGTTTGACCGCGTTTACAGCGGACCTGTAAACGCCTTATTTTACAAGCTGTTTGTGTCGGCAAAGGGCTTTTATGCAACGGACGCGTGCGTTTCCTGCGAACAGTGCGTCCGGATTTGTCCGCTAAACAATATCAAACTGCAAAACGGCAAGCCCGTATGGGGCGCGGACTGCACACACTGTATGGCGTGCATCTGCCACTGTCCGAAAGAAGCGATTGAGTATAAAACCAAATCCAAAGGGCAGCCGCGGTACACCGCAGAAAAAGCCCTGCAGAATATAAAATAATCCGAAATGAACCGCACAGCCTGCAACGCAAATACGCTTTGCAGGCTGTTTTCTATTGGGTTCGATTTTTAAGATTTCCCGCCCGCAGGATAAATCGGAAAAATTTGTCAATCCTATTTTTGTGCGAATTTCACGGTGGAAAACCCATCTATATACGCAAAGTTTGTGCGAAACAGGTCTTGCAACACTTTTGAAAAAAGTGTATAATTATTCCATAAATGCTATATTGCGGTATTTTGCGTCTGCATTCCGTATTTTTGCCTATATGCGGATGAAACAGCAGTTTTCTTTTGTGATGGAAGTGGAGGACGAAGTTATGGGCGGAGATTTACATTGCCATACCAAGTTGTCGGATGGCTCATTGGGGATTGAGGATTTAATTACGCTTGCCAAAAAGCGCGGCATCGGCACGATTGCGATTACCGACCACGACTGTTTGGCGGGTACAGTCCGCGGGAAAATTATCGGCGACCGTTTCGGTGTGCAGGTCATTCCGGGGGTGGAGCTGTCTGCAACCGATACCGAAACCGGCAAAAATGTGCATTTACTTTGTTATCTGCCGGAATTCCCCGACCGTTTAGAAGGGCTTTGCCACCGCAATTCGCTGATACGCAAAAAAGCGGCGCACTATATGATGCTGCAAATTGCCAAGCGCTATCCTGTTACAGCCGAATTTATTGTCAAATGCGCCACCGGCTCTACCAATATTTATAAACAGCATATGATGCAGGCGTTAATGGAATGTGGCTTTACCACCGAGATTTACGGCGAGCTGTATCACAAATTGTTTGATAAATCCGTTCCCGGCAATATTGCCGTAACGCCGAAATATGCGGATATTGCCGAGGTGCTGACCGCCATTCACGACGCGGGCGGGATTGCCGTTTTGGCGCACCCGTATTTGCTTGACAACCTCGATTCCCTGCCCCGTCTCTTAGAAAACGGCCTCGACGGCATTGAGGTGTGGCATCCGTCGGCCACCGAGGAACAGCAGGCAGAGCTGAAAAAACTTGCAACCAAAAACAAACTGCTGATGACGGGCGGCACAGATTTCCACGGACTTTACAATTTTAACCGGGTTTCTTTGGGCGATGTGGCCGCACCTGATGACGCAGTAACGAAACTGCTTGGCTACAAAGCAAAGCAAAAGCGGTTGGCAAAGAAAGCACAAAAAGCGGCAGAAGCCGCCGCAAGCGGGGCGACCGTTTAAGTCCCCGCAGGAGGACACTATGGAAGACAGCGATATTAAAATTTTCGGGCAAAAGCAAGCGCAAAGCTGTGATGACGAACTGCGCCTGATTGCGCTTATGGAAGAACAGCGCGCCAACGGCAACACGGAAAAGGCGGCGCGCCTCGGCGATTATCTTTCGGATATTTTTTTAAATGAAAAAGAACTGCTTGCGCGGTTAGAGCCGGTTGTCGGCAAGCTTGATTATCCGCAAAGCATTGTATTTCAAATTAAAATCTTGATGTTCTTTGCGGCGGAATACACCATCAACCGCATTTTGCCGAATACGGTGCTCAAAAGCACCGCTATCAATGCACTTTACAGCAAAATAAAAAGCGGCAGCCCTGCGTTTTACGAGGAGTTTTCAGACGGGGCGGAATACAGCTTTTATTATCTCGCGATGCGCAAGGAAAGCGACAGCGTCATTGCCGAAATCGGTAAGGCATTCGCAATGCTTTGCGGCAAGGAAAAGGACGACGCCTTCCTTTCGCTCGGCAAGCAAATGTTTATCCTCGTTTGCGAAGAAGTCGAAAGCATTATTGAAATTTTTGATTTTGTAAACTAAATATTCCTGCACTGAAAAAGCCTTTCGGATAATTCCGAAAGGCTTTTGTTTGCATTATCTTCTATGCGACTCAAAAAAAGCAAGCATTTCATCTATCGTAATCCGGCTTTCCTCCAAATCAGGATATGCCACGCTTGTAATATGCCCCGACGAGCGGTTGATGGTCAGTTCCCAATCGTGGAATTGATGCTCTATCCCCTTTTCAGTCAGCAGTTCATCGAGCTGTACCGAGGCTGGGCGCAAGAAATCCTTTGCGCTTGTGACGATATACGACGGCGGCAAGGTGCCTTTGTCGATAACCTCCTCGGGCTGTAACACATCGTAATACGGGGACTCGGTATACGCATAGCCGAGCATACAAGAAATCAAAATGCTGTTGACGCCGCTTTTCATATCGTACATACCCGAAATTAGCCCCGTAGCATTAAAAGTCAGCCCCGTTTCGGGTGCGCGGTACAGCGTACGCAGTTCCTCGCTTGTATTCACAATACTCGTGTAAAACGCCAACTGCCCTCCGGCGGAATCTCCAACCAAATACACATTGTCGAGGTCGCAGTTATATGCTTCGCCGTGCTCGGCCACCCATTTGTAGGCGGTCATCAGGTCGCGCACCTGCGCGTCATACAGCACTTCGGGGCAAAGATGATAATTGACCACAATCACAATATACCCTTTTTCAGCAAGACGAGAGGCGTAAATGCGGTTCATATCCTTATCACCGTACATCAGCCCGCCGCCGTGAATGTTGATAATCACCGGACATTTTTCGACTTCTCCTGCGGGATAATAAATATCTAACAACTGATATTCGTCTGCATTCTCGGTATAGGGAATATCTTTGATGACGCTGACGCCCTCGCTCATTTCCTGCGTACTTAAGCGTTTCGTATCGTAAAAATCCATAAAATCCCATAGAATGGACGCGCCGAACGCCACAAAGCCGTCCTCCGCCGTCAAATCGGGTACTTCCTTTTGTGCCTGAACTTGGTTGTCCAACTCCAGCAAAAGGTCAAATACCGCACGCACACGCGTGGCGCACACCTCGTCAGACCAACCGACCTCCCCGCTCAGCACATCACGGGCCAACTGATACAATTCCGTAAACGCCGTTTTTACCTTATCGGCAAAGTCCGCGTCGGCGGATAACCCCGACTTATCCACCAGCGTTTTCAGCGCCTCGGTCCGACCGGCAAATTCCGTCTCGACAAAACCGTCAGGATACGCCACGGCTTGCTGTGTAACGGCCGCGAACGCCGCCTGTCGGTCGCAGATATCGACAATCTCGGTGCAAATCGGCACGGTTAGGGCAAAAAGAAGCAGTACAGCCAGAATTCGTTTGACAACAGGTTTCATAAAAACTCACCGAAAAATCCACAGACAGAGCATTGTAAAAAACGCCCTGTCTGTTGTTTTTGTTTTCTGTAAATTATTTAGCCACAATGTTGACCAGCTTGCCTTTGACATACAGCTCCTTGACAATCGTTTTGCCCGAAAGCTCGTCTGCCACGCGTGGCTCTGCCTTTGCAAGCGCAATGGCGTCCTCGGCGGAAATTTCCGCAGGCACATTGAGCTTTGCGCGGATTTTGCCGCAGATTTGCACCACGATTTCCACTGTCGCGTCCACGCATTTTGCCGCGTCAAAGGTCGGCCATTTTGCATCTTTTGCAAGCATTTCGCCAAAAGCTAAGGTTGCCCACATTTCCTCGGTCACATGCGGCGCAAAGGGATTGACCAAAATGAGCAAGGTGCGCAGTTCGGCACGGTTAATTTCGCCCGCATCATAGATATTGTTCAAGAGCGTCATCAGCGCGGCGATTGCCGTGTTGTATTTCATCGCTTCAATATCTTCCGTCACCTTTTTCACGGTTTTGTGGAAGGCGGACTCCAGCTTTTCGGAATAAGTGTCGCCGTCTTTCAAAATTTCCTGCAAGTTCCAAATACGGTCAATGAAGCGCTTGCACCCTTTCACGGAGCTTTCCGACCACGGTGCAGCTTTTTCATAGTCACCCATAAACAATACATAGGTGCGCAACACATCAGCGCCGTAGGCCTCAACCACCTCGTTCGGGTCAATGACATTGCCGCGGGATTTGGACATTTTCACGCCGTCCGGTCCTAAAATCAAGCCCTGTGCGGTGCGCTTTTGATACGGTTCCGCATACGGCACAACGCCGAGGTCATACAGGAATTTATACCAGAAACGGGAATAAATCAAATGGCGCGTGACATGCTCCATACCGCCGTTGTACCAATCGACGGGCATCCAGTATTTCAATTTGTCGTAATCGGCAAATGCCTCGTCATTGTGCGGGTCCACATACCGCAGGAAATACCACGACGAGCCTGCCCACTGGGGCATTGTATCGGTCTCGCGTTTGGCGTCGCCGCCGCATTTCGGACATTTGCAGTTGACATAGCTTTCAATTTTCGCAAGCGGACTTTCGCCGTCCGAGCCGGGCTCGAAGTTTTCCACCTCGGGGAGTTTCAGCGGCAATTCTTCATACGGCACGGCAACCATACCGCATTTCGGACAATGCACAATCGGAATCGGCTCGCCCCAATAGCGCTGACGGTTGAACGCCCAGTCTTTCATTTTGTACTGTACGCCGCCCTCGCCGATGCCTTTTTCCTGCAAATATGTAATCATTTTGGCAATGGAGTCTTTTTTGTTATCCATCCCGTCTAAGAAACCGGAATTGACCATTTCGCCGTCACCGGTGTAGGCTTCTTTTGAAATATCGCCGCCTTTGATGACTTCGATAATCGGGATACCGAATTTTTGGGCGAATTCATAGTCGCGCCCGTCGTGCGCGGGCACCGCCATAATTGCGCCTGTGCCGTAGCCCATCATAACATAGTCAGAAATATAAATCGGGATTTCCTTCCCGTTGACGGGATTGATTGCCGTCAGCCCATCGAGTTTTACGCCGGTTTTGTCTTTGACGAGCTGTGTGCGCTCAAATTCGGTCTTTTTCGCGCATTCGGCGCGGTAGTCTTTGACCGCGTCCATATTGGCAATGCGGTCTTGGTATTTGTCAATCAACGGGTGCTCGGGCGCCATAACCATAAAGGTCACGCCGAACAGCGTGTCGGGACGAGTGGTGTAAATCCGCAGAGTTTCGGGAACATCTTTCAAAGTGAAATTCACAAATGCGCCGCGGGATTTGCCAATCCAGTTGACCTGTTGCTGCTTGACATTCGGCAGATAATCCACCGTTTCCAAGCCCTCGAGCAGCTTGTCGGCATATTCGGTGATGCGCAAATACCAAACATCTTTGGACTTCTGCACCACATCGCTGTGGCAAATATCGCACTTGCCGCCCTGGGAGTCCTCGTTGGAAAGCACAACCTTGCAGGACGGGCAGTAGTTGACGAGCGTTTTATCGCGGAACGCAAGCCCGTTTTCAAACATTTTCAGGAAAATCCACTGCGTCCACTTATAATAGCCCTCTTCGGTGGTGTCAATCACACGCGTCCAGTCAAACGAAAAGCCAACCTTTTTTAATTGGCTTGTAAATTTTTCGATATTCATATCCGTAACCTTGCGCGGATGAATACCGGTTTTAATCGCGTAATTTTCAGTCGGAAGCCCGTAGGCGTCAAAGCCAATCGGAAACAGGACATTGTACCCCTCTAAGCGGCGCTTGCGCGAAACGACCTCCAACCCGCTGTACGCTTTGATATGCCCGACATGCATACCCGCACCCGACGGATACGGGAACTCGACAAGGCCGTAAAACTTCGGGCGGTCGTCGTTATCCACCGCGTGGAAAACGCCTTCTTCCTCCCATTTTTGTTGCCATTTCGGCTCTGCTTCTTTGAAATTGTATTCCATATAAACGCATCCTTTGCCTGTGTAGTCAAAATTTATCTATCAAGGGTTCAGTCTGTCAAGAGGTCGCTTAAATCGACCTCTTTCGCGTCGCCCCACAGTTTTTCCAAATTGAAAAGCTCGCGCTCGCTTTGGGTGAAAATGTGCACAACCACGCTTTTGTAGTCAAGTAAAATCCAGCCCGTGGTTTTCCCTTCAATATGGTCGGGCTGTACGCCCAATTTCGAGAGTTCCTCGTCCACTTCGTCCGCCAATGCGCGGATATGCGTGGAGGAAGTACCTGTGGCAAGCAGAAAATAATCCGCCACGGAGGAAATCTCCGTAATTTCCAAAGCTTTTATATCCATACCTTTTTTCTGATCCAAAATTTTTACGGCAGAAAAAAGTAATTCTTTCGGTGTCATTCGGTTTTGTCCTTTCTTTGATATAAAATTTCGTTGTAGGCATTCACGCTGTCCTCATGGATTGCCCAACCGTTGTGTGCAAGCTCCTCCAAGGTAAACTGCAAGCCCTCTTCCATCGCACTTTCAAGCGAAATATACGCTTTTTCACGCATGCGCTCTACGCCGTCATAGTCGCGGTCGGCGGAAATGAAGTCCGCAATGAAAAGCACCTTTTCCAAAAGCGTCATCCCCGCACGCGCGGTAGTATGGTAGCGTATGGCGGAAAGTATCTCTGGATCCGTCACGCCCAAAACGCGTTCACAGTACACTTCCCCCGCAATCGCGTGCCAGGTTTTGGGGCTGATTTGCTCGGTTTTTGTGAGCATTATACCATTGTCTTGAAAAAATTTCAACAAATCCGCAGGCGTGGTATTTTTCATAATATCGTGTAAAAGCCCCGCGGTAAACGCCTTTTCTGCGTTTGCGCCGTAGTGCAAAGCGAGTTTTTTCGCCTCGTCCGCAACATTTAACGAATGGTACAGTCGGTCGGGATTTAAGTGTTTTTTGATTTCTTCCAAAAATTCAGCGTTGCGTTCGGTATCCATACAGCTTCTTTTCCTTAATATAGTTTTCGACCTGCGGTGAAAGATATGCGCGCACATCTTCGCCGTTCGCTATGCGCGTTCTCAATGCCGATGAGCTGATTTCAAACGGCTCGACGGGAGAAAACAAAATGTGGTTTCCCGCATTTTCTTTAATATAAATCCGAAATTGCGAAAACGCGTAACTGCGCAGAGTGTTTATATCGACTTCCGATTCGCGTGAGGCAACGCAGAGCGTGCATTTTTCCAAAATTTCACGATATTTGTACCACTTGTGAAATGACAAAAACATATCCGAGCCAATAATCAAATACAATTCGGCATTCGGGTACTGCGCCGCAAGTTCGCGAACGGTATACACGGTGTAACTGTCCGTTGCGCGGTCGATTTCCATAGAACTGACTTCATATTTCGGGTCTTGAAACGCCAAACGGCACATTTCGAGCCGTTCGCTGTCAAGCGCCAAATCGTCACAGATTTTGTGCACGGGGCGCTTGTCGGGCACCACAAAAACCTTGTCGAATTGCAGTTGTTCGCAAAACTGCGCAAGCAAGCGTTCGTGCCCCTTGTGCGGCGGGTTAAAGGTCCCGCCGAACAAACCGATTTTCATAAAACCGCCTCTGTTTATTTCTTTTTCTTCTCGTGCAGTTTTTTGTTGTAGCGGTAAAAGACCATCGAGCCGCCCACCACCGAAACCACCTCGGCGTTGGTTGCCGCCGCCAATTTATCGGCAATATCGTACGGCTTTTCGGGCGCGGTTTCGAGCAATACTTTCAGTTTAATCAATTCCCGCGCTTCAAGCGCGTCGTCGGTTTGTTTAATCAGGGCATCGGTGACACCCTCTTTGCCGACTTGAAACAGCGCTTTTATGGAATTTGCCTGTGCGCGCAAAGCAGCGCGTTCTTTTGAGGTCATAGTAAACTCCTTGGTTGTGTTTTTATTCGTAGGGGGCGAACTTTTGTCAAGAGTAACATGGTAAACACCTGTGTAAGGACATGGTATACACATTATG
>JBJEPR010000209.1:0-2027 GCA_051881335.1 Candidatus Fimenecus sp.
CGCAGTGTATCGGTTTAAGTTCGCTGCACTGGGCGTGGATTATCATTGTCTCTAAGGTGTGGGACGCAATAAACGATGTGCTTATCGGTGGCCTTGTGGACCGTAAACGCATCGGCAAAAAAAGCAAGTTTATGCCGTGGATTACCATTGGCTCGGTGGGATTGGTCGCGCTGACCGTGATGATTTTTGCACCGGTACAGTCCCTGCCGCAAATCGGCAAAATCCTGTGGTGCTTGATTTCCTACTGCCTGTGGTCTGTGGCGTATACAATGATCAATGTGCCTTACGGGTCTTTGCATTCTGTCATTACCGACGACCCGAAACAGCGTACAACGCTGTCCACCTTTCGCAGTATCGGTGCGGGCGTAGGTGCAGTGCTGTGTATGCTGTTGCCGAAAATTATTTATGAAGACAATGCGCTGTCGGCAAACCGCTTGTTTATGGTATCCATTGTGTTTTCGGTGATTGCGTTCTTTGTGTTCCTCGCGATGCGCCATATGGTCACCGAACGCGTTGTGCGGGAGGATAAGGTCGAAAAAGTCAGTTACATATCCACGGTCAAATCTTTTTTCACCAACCGCGCGCTTCTCGGTATCACCATTGCAACCGTGGCGATTGTGATTTTCTATAATTCGTCGATGTCGGTCAATAATTTGGTGTTCCAGTTCTATTTCAATGATGCGGGCAAAGCCACCTTTGCCATGCTTGCTTCCTATGTGCCGCTTGTGGCGCTGATGCCCTTTGCCTCATCTATCGTTGCCAAAATCGGCAAAAAGAAATTCATTTGTGTGTCCGGGGTTATCAGCGTAATTGTGGGTATTTGGATGCTGTTCCTGCCGATTACCCCCGACAAAAAGGGTATGATTTTGTATATCGGCGGGCTGATGATTGTCAATATCGGCTGCTGTGTATTCCAAATCATTGTTTGGGCGATTGTTGCGGACTGCATTGAAAAAAGCTACCGTAAAAAGGGCGTGCGTGAGGAAGGCTCGTTGTATGCGCTGTATTCGTTCTTCCGCAAGCTTTCCCAAGGTATCGGCTCGGCGGTTGTGGCTTTGGCACTTGCAAAGGTCGGTTATGACGAAAATGCCGTGACCCAAACGGCAGATGTTGCCTCAAACATTAAGAATTTGTATATCATACTGTTGATTGCCGGTCTTGCCATTATGGTTCTGTCGATGTGGTTCATCTACAATATCAGCTTTAAAGAGGAGCAGGAATTCGGCAAACACGAGGCAGACCCTGCGCTTGCGGAAGCAGAAACTGTTGCCGAAGCGGAAAATCTGTAAAATGGCAGGACAAAAGAAAGAAACCGTAAAACGGTATGTGTTATTTATCATCGGGCTGTTTTTTTCGGGGCTCGGCGTCGCAGTGACCAAACGCGGCGGCTTGGGTGTGTCCCCGATTTCGTCTGTTGCGAATGTGGTCAGCCTGAAATTTCCCGTGTTTTCGCTTGGAACCTGGCTGTTTCTTTGGAACTGTGTTTTGATTTTGGGACAAATTCTCATTCTCCGCAAACAGTTTAAGCCGATACAGCTTTTGCAAATCCCGCTGTCTGTGCTGTTCGGTTGGTTTACGGATTTCGGTATGTGGCTTGCGGGCTTTATTCCCACCGAATTGTACCCCGTTCGCTTGGTTTTGGTGTTTGCAGGAACAGCCATTCTCGGCTTCGGCATCGCTTTGGCGGTAATTGCCGATGTGATTATGAATGCGGGGGAGGCGTTTGTCAAAGCGATTTCCGACAAAACGCATTTCACCTTTGGCAATGTGAAAATCGCGTTTGATATATCGTGCGTAGTGCTCGCGTTGCTGCTTTCCTTACTGTTTTTCAGCGGAAAAATCGTCGGTATGCGGGAAGGCACGGTGATTGCCGCACTGCTGACGGGGCAGACGGTCAAATTCTTTCAAAAAAGATTGCAAAAACCGTTGCAAACGCGTTTAACGGCTTCGGAATTTTAATCAATAGAAAAGAAAAAAGGGGCTGTAAAAAAACAGCCCAAATAAAAAATCGACTGCAAGTAATCCGA
>JBJEPR010000210.1:0-2023 GCA_051881335.1 Candidatus Fimenecus sp.
GTCGAGGATACTGTACTCTGTATGCAAGTGTAAATGGGTAAACGCCATAACGCCACCTTCAGAATATTATTCTAAAACCTTTTTATAAAAATCAAAGCAATCAAAAGTGCGGAAGTAGTCCGCAGGGGTTTCTGCGCGGCGAATCAGTTCAAAGCTACCGTCGGTATGCAATAAAATTTCAGCAGACTTCAGCTTGCCGTTATAGTTATAGCCCATCGCGAAGCCGTGTGCGCCCGTATCGTGAATATACAGCAAATCTCCCATCTCAATCTGCGGCAACATTCTGTCAATTGCAAACTTATCGTTGTTTTCGCAAAGGGAGCCTGTCACATCATACATATGGTCACATTCGGCATTTTCCTTCCCCATCACGGTGATATGGTGATATGCCCCGTACATAGCGGGACGCATCAAATTCACTGCGCAGGCATCCACGCCGATATATTCTTTGTGTGTATGTTTTTGATTGATGGCGCGCGTGACCAATGCACCGTAAGGACCCATCATAAATCTGCCGAGTTCCGTAAAAATGGACACATCCCCCATACCGGCGGGCACCAAAACCTCGTTATATACCTGCTGAACGCCTTCTCCGATTGCTAAAATATCGTTCGGCGTTTGGTCGGGACGATACGGAATGCCGACGCCGCCTGATAGGTTGATAAATTTTATGTTTGCACCTGTTTCCGCCTTTAATTGCACAGCAACCTCAAATAACACCTTTGCCAATGTCGGATAATACTCGTTTGTTACCGTGTTGCTGGCAAGGAATGCGTGAATACCGAATTCCTCAACACCTTTTTCTTTTAAAATGCGGAATGCATCAAACAGTTGCTCAGTGGTCATACCGTATTTGGCGTCGCCGGGGTTGTCCATAATGCTGTTGGAAATTTTGAATACCCCGCCGGGGTTGTAACGGCACGAGAGCTTTTTCGGCAATTTCCCAAGCGTTTTTTCCAGTACTTCAATGTGCGTAATATCGTCTAAATTGATAATCGCGCCCATATCGTTTGCAAATTTGAATTCTTCAGCAGGCGTATCATTGGAGGAAAACATTATATCGTCGCCCGTAGCACCGATTGCTTTGGACAGCATCAATTCGGTTTTCGAGGAGCAGTCACATCCGCAACCGTATTCACGCAGAATGGAAATTAAAAAAGGATTCGGCGTCGCTTTCACAGCAAAATACTCTTTAAAGCCTTTATTCCAGGCAAAAGCCTGCTTTAATGCCGCAGCGTTTTTGCGAATACCCGCTTCATCATAAATATGAAACGGTGTCGGATAAACCGCCGCAATTTCTTCTAATTTCTCTTTCGTGGTAAAAGGGGTTTTTGTCATAAAATCAACACACATCCTTTTGGAATTTTACATACAAATTTTATTACGCTGGTAAAAAGGTACGAATAACTTCTAAAAGCGCTTCGCTCCCCGCACCTGTCACCGCAGAAAACGGAATGACATATTCCTGCGGCACAAAATCCAGTTCCGTCTGCACGGCTTGCATCCGCGCCGCATATTCCGTTTTATTCAGTTTATCGCACTTGGTCAGTGCAATTACAAACGGAATTCTGTTCTCACGCAGAAACGAGAGCATTTGTAAATCGTCTTTGGTCGGCGGGTGTCGCATATCCACAAGCTGCACCACCAATTTAACATTGCGGTCGGAGTTAAAATACCCCTCCATCATTTCCGCCCAGCGCATTTTTTCCGCTTTCGGCACTTTTGCATATCCATATCCCGGCAAATCCACAAATCGCACATCACCGACAGTATAAAAATTGATTGTGACGGTCTTTCCGGGTACAGAGCTGACGCGCGCCAATGACTTCCGGTTAAACAAACGGTTAAGCAAAGAAGATTTTCCAACATTGGAACGCCCGGAAAACGCAATTTCAGGCAAGTCCGACGGTGGCAACTGCGCAAATGTACCGTAGGCGGCTTCAAAAGACGCTGTTTGTAAATTCATATTGACTTGTATGATATAGTCGAGGCTACATCATACCCTTTCTAAATATTTACACTC
>JBJEPR010000211.1:0-2021 GCA_051881335.1 Candidatus Fimenecus sp.
ATAGAATTTGATTTCGGGTCCATACAACAGCGTTTCGTCGCTTGCAAAGCCGGGAACGACTTTATCGACCGCTTCAATGAATTTGATAATATTCATCAAGGTGCGGTACGGCATTGCCGCCGTGAGGTCGCCCGCGACTGCGTCGGGAAGCGTCGGGCGGACATTACTGCGCGCCAATTCCTGCGGCCAGGTTCGTTTCCCCGCCAAAATATCGCCGTAACGCTGTACCAAAATGTGCCCGTCCGCAAGCATATTGACAAGCTCGCCGACCTTTTTCGCATACGGAATCGGCTCATCAAACGGGGCACGGAAATTGTGACTGCACAAAATGGCAAGGTTGGTATTGTCGCTCTTTGTGTTTTTGTAGCTGTGACCGTTCACCACCGCCAGCGAGTTGTTATCGTAATTTTCCTGGCTGACAAAGCCGCCGGGGTTTTGGCAGAAGGTACGGACCTTATTGGCAAACGGCTCGGGATAGCCGATGAGCTTCGACTCGTACAGCACCTTGTTGACCTCGTCCATCACTTCGTTGCGCACTTCGACGCGCACGCCGATGTCCACCGTGCCGGGCAGGTGCTCAATGCCGTGCTGTTTGCACATTTCTTCGAGCCAGTCCGCGCCCTTGCGCCCTGTGGCGATGACAACGGTGTCGGCATATTCGGTGCGTTTGTCGTCCGTGCCGCAAGGCTTGACAACAGCGCCCTTTGCCACGCCGTCCTCCACAATCAAATCCACGCATTCGGTTTTGAAATGAATGGTTACACCGTTCGAGAGCAAATATTTCTCGATTTTACCGTACAACTGCTGCGCCATTTCGGTGCCGAGATGGCGAATCGGGCAATCCACGAGCTTTAAACCGGCTTGAATGGCACGCAGACGAATGCGCTTGACCTCCTCGGGATGGTCAATGCCCTCGACATGGGGGTCTGCACCGAAATCGAGATAAATTTGGTCGGTATATTCAATCATTTGCTGTGCGAAATCCGCACCGATTAAATCGGGCAAATTGCCGCCGACTTCATAGCAGAGCGACAGCTTGCCGTCCGAAAACGCACCCGCGCCCGAAAAGCCGGTGGTAATGTTACAGTCGGGCTTGCAGTTGACGCAGTGCCCCGTTTGCGCCTTGGGACAATGGCGTTTTTCCACAGGCAAGCCTTTTTCCACAATCGTAATGGATTTTTTCGAGCCGTTTTTGAGCATTTCCAATGCCGTGAAAATACCGGACGGCCCCGCACCGATAATTAAAACATCTTGTTTCATTGCATTTTCATCCTTTTATATAGATTCTGCGGTTTTTACATAAAAAAACCGTAAACGGAAAAAATCCGTTTTACGGCAGTCTGTCGGCCGGAGCGCCGAAAAAATTTTAACTGCATACCATACTACCATTTTTCCCGCACTTTGTCAACTACGGTCGCGGCCGCGCGACACCGAATCGTTGATTTACCTTGTAGGGAATCTTTACATATCCTCTCAAACGGGAATAACATCTTGTAGAGAACGACCCGCGGGTCATTCCGCAAAATGCTATCGAATTTTATGGGCGGGCATAGAGACCCGCCCCCTACAACAGATTGTCGAGGATGCTCCCTACTGCGCACACGGCACATCAAACCAAAACGCCACGCCGCCGTCGAGGTTTTCGACGCCGTAGGCGGCTTTGTGCAATTTTTGGATTTCGCTGACGATAGACAGCCCCAAGCCGAACCGCCCCTCTTTACGCGAATGCGATTTGTCGGCACGATAGAAGCTGTCCCAAATTTTGCCGATATCCTCTTTGGCAATCGGTTCGCCCGTATTGCACACGGTAATACGCCAAAACTGCCCGTTTCTCGCGGCTTGCAGGGTAATTTTCTTTTCGCCCGATGCGTGCGAAACCGCGTTGGAAAGATAATTGTTTAACACCATTTGGATTTTGACGCGGTCAGCAAAACACATACAGGGACGCGGTACATTTGATTCAAACGAAATGTCCTTTTCCGCAAATTTCAGTGTATTTGCACGGGCATAATCTTCGGCAA
>JBJEPR010000212.1:0-8874 GCA_051881335.1 Candidatus Fimenecus sp.
TAAAATATGCAAAGTCGAAAAGCCGTTATTTTCAAAAAACGCTTCCATTTTACGGCGGGTATTCCACCAATAATCATGATTGCCCTTTAAAATAATTTTTTGCCCCGGCAAAGCATCTAAATAAGCGAAATCCGCTTTTGCCTGCTCCAAAGACATCGCCCACGAAATATCTCCCATTAAGACAACCGTGTCCGTAGGTGCAATTAAGGCGTGCCAATTTTTTGTGAGACGCTCGACATAATCGTCCCACCCTTTAAAAATATTCATCGGCTTGTCCGTCAAAAAGGACAAATGCGTATCTCCGATAGCAAAAATTGACATTTTTGATAACCTCATTTATGCATAAATACATAGAAAATTCAAAAACTACGGTTGAAAGGAGGCAAACAAAATGAACGAAATCAAATGCAATGTCAGCAACTGTGTATATCACGAAGGCAAAACCACCTGCACCGCAGATGAAATTATGGTCGGTTGTCAATGCAGCCACGAGCCCTGCAAATGCAGTGAAACCGAGTGCGGCACATTTCAGGCCAAAAACTGAAACCGCCGAATAAAACGAGGAGAGTGGTAAAACTGCCACTCTCTTTTCGTTTTATATACCGAGCATTTCAAATACGACCTGCGCCATATCCTCTTTGGCGGCAACCTTTGTAAAACGCGGGGTTTTCCCTTTTAAGGTTGCAAGCTGCGGCGGTACAGGCGCGCCGGTTTTTGCGTGCAATTCGTCCACCATAGAGAACTCGTCCTGCGACTGAATATTATTTTCCAATGCGCTTAAAACGCTCTTAGAGAACTTGTACGGATTGGCGGTAGACGCAATCACAGTCGGGGTATTGTCCCCCGTTTTCATTTTATACGCCGCGTACACATTAACGGCAACCGCCGTATGTGTATCGCAAAGATAATGATATTCATCAAAGATTTTGCGAATGGTGCGCTTCGTATCCGCATCATCACAGTAACCGGCGGCAAACAAATCGGAAATCGCGTTTTGTATTTTTTCGCTGACGGTATAAGTGCCGTTTGCCGAAAGCTGTTCCATAAGTGCTTTGGTCTGTTCAGCATCCTGCCCGGAGAGTGCAAACAGCAAGCGCTCCAAATTGCTGGAAATCAAAATATCCATTGACGGCGAGGTAGTGCAGTAAAACGGGCGGTTTTTATTGTAAGTGCCTGTTGTCAAGAAATCCGTCAATACATTGTTCGCGTTGGAAGCACAAATCAGCTTTCCGATCGGCACACCCATTTGTTTTGCGTAATATGCCGCCAAAATATTGCCGAAATTACCCGTCGGTACAACCACATTCATCGGTGCGCCGAGCTTTAAGCGCTCGGATTTTACCATATCACAGTACGCCGAAACATAGTAAACAATCTGCGGCACCAATCTGCCCCAGTTGATGGAATTTGCCGAGGAGAAAGCTAAATGATTTTCCTTAAATTTCTTTTCAATCTCGCGGTTGGTAAAAATAGACTTCACGCCGCTTTGCGCATCGTCAAAATTGCCCTCAATCGCACAAACACTGACATTGCTCCCCTCTTGCGTGGTCATTTGCAATTTTTGCATCGGGCTGACGCCGTCCACGGGATAAAACACCAAAATTTCGGTATTCGGCACATCTTTAAAACCTTCCAAAGCCGCTTTGCCTGTGTCGCCCGAAGTGGCAACCAAAATCACGATTTTGGTGTCTTTGAGCGTTTTATTGGCGGAAACCGTCAGCAAATACGGTAACAGTTGCAGTGCCATATCTTTAAATGCACAGGTAGGTCCTCTCCAAAGTTCCAAAATATTTGCTGTATCATTGAGCGCATAAAGTGGTGCAATTTGCGGGGAACTGAATTTTTCCGCCTTATAAGCACCCTCAACACACATAGATAGCTCATCATCCGTAAAATCGGTTAAGTAGAGTTTTAAGACCTCTTTTGCCCGTCCGATATAATCCAGACGCGCCAGTTTTTCAATATCCACAAGGTTGAGCGTCGGAATGGTCATCGGCACGAACAAACCGCCGTCCGCCGAAATGCCTTTCGCGATTGCTTCCGCCGCTGAAACGCGCACGGAGCTGTCTCTTGTACTCGTATAAACCATGCGTTACACTCCCAACATCAAATTCAACATATTGTACCATAGGTTTTAAAGATTTGCAACGAGAAATCTATATCCGTTTGCAAAGAAGATATTTTGTAGTGTATTTTCTGAAATCCCATGTTGCAAAAGATAATCCGCAAGATACGGAATTTTGTCTAAGCCATTCAAGGTCGGGTGCACGGTACAGCCGTCAAAATCACAGCCAAACGCCAAAATGCGTTCTGCACCCAAATCCAAAAAATGCGAAATATGGCGCAGAATGGCGTCCGCGCCGGTATCGTCACCGTTTCCTAAAAATTTGGTACACAAATTGACGCCGATAAGTCCGTTACAGGCAATCAAAACCTTGATTTGGTCATCTGTAAGATTGCGCGCTTTCGCATACGGGTTATCCACAATTTGCGCATCAGAATGGCTTGCCAAAAACGGTTTTTCGGAGAATTCCGCAACATCGTAAAAGCCGCGTTCGTTTAAATGCGACACATCGACAAGCATATGAAGACTTTGCATTTTTTGCACAACGCATTTACCGAATTTTGTAAGCCCGCCTTGATTTTTCGAAAAACAGCCGTTGGCAATTTCGTTCGTATCGTTCCAAGTCAGCGTCATCAACCGCACGCCGTCTTGGTAGAGCTTATCGAGCTTTTCGAGGTCGCCGCCCAACACCGCGCCGCCCTCCACGGAAAGAACAGCGGCAACTTTTTGTGCATAAAATGCCGTTTCAATATCTGCCGCAGTTTTACAGGGCAGGATTTTCTTTACATTTTCGGCACATTCCCTGTAGAAGTAATCCCGCACGGCTTGATAATAAGAAAACGCCGCCGTGCCCCGCTTCTCATCGGGAATCCATATGGCAAATACCTGCCCATAAGTATCAAAGAAACTGCCTTTTTGTAAATCAATATGCAAATCATTGCTTGCAAGGTGCTTTTTTTGCAGATAACACTCACCGATGGTATCACAGTGAAAATCAAAAAATCTCATTTGCCCTCTCCGTTATACGCATTTTTAATCAGACGGATTTTGCGTACTGCTTCATCACGCATATAGACTTCTACAATGTCAAGCCGCGGCTGTTTTGTGCCGTCATACTGCGTTAAAAACAAATTTGCCGCCGCAATCAGTTTTTTGCGTTTAGAAAAATCCACTGCGTCCGCCGCAGAAAAACGACTATTTTCCGCGCGTGTTTTTACCTCTGTAAAGCAAATATATTTTTCATCTTCGGCGATAATGTCAATTTCGCCCAAACGGCATCGGTAATTTGCCGCAAGAATTCGATATCCCTTTTCACGCAAATAACGGGACGCTTCCACCTCGCCGCGCGAACCGGTTTTTGCCTTATCCATCCGCATTGTCTCCGATAATCTTTTTTAAAAAGGTTTTGCGGTGCACAGGAGATATGCCGTATTCAGCAAGTTTTTCATAATGCAGTTTCGTGCCGTATCCTTTATGCTTTTCAAAGGCATATTGCGGATAAGTTTCGGCAAGCTTCAGCATAAAACGGTCACGGCTGACCTTGGCGAGCACAGAAGCCGCCGCAATCGACATAGACTTTGCATCACCTTTGATGACAGTCACTTCCGGACACGCACCGATTTTCGGCTTTTGGTTGCCGTCAATCAACAGCAAATCCGGCATTACGGACAACTGCTCTACCGCACGGCGCATTGCCAAAAAAGTTGCATTTAATATATTAATTTCATCAATTTCCTGTTCCGTTGCAAACCCGATACCGTACGCAATCGCTTTTTCCTGTATAATCGGGAAAAGCGCTTCGCGTTTTTTCTCGGTCAATTTTTTAGAGTCATTTAAGCCTTCAATCACCGTATCGGGGTTTAAAATGACAGCAGCGGCATATACGGGTCCTGCAAGCGGCCCTCTGCCCGCTTCATCCACCCCGCAAATGACGCTGAATTCCTTATTTCTATATTCGTTTTCAATCGAAAAATCTACCATTCAGTCACCCACTCTGTCGAGCGTGATTTTTCCGAGTTTTCCGCCGCGATATTCGTCCAACAGCATCACGGAAACACGGGTGTAATCCACTTCGCCGCCCTTGATAATCATACCGCGCTTTCTGCCGATTAAATCCAACAGCTCCCACGGCTGTAAATCTGCAAAATCACTGATTTTATAGCGCTCCGAAAGGCGGTCGGCGTATTCGTTCTGCATAATTTCCAAAAGCCTTATCGCCAAGGTCTCACAATCGACAACCGTATCCTTCACAGACCCGATAAAAGCCAATTTATCGCCCACCTTCGGGTCGTCAAATTTCGGCCAAAGCACACCGGGCGTATCCAGCAGTTCAATTCCGTTGCCGATGACAAACCAACGGTTGTGACGCGTTACGCCTGCTTTATCGGCAACCTCGGCGCGGTTTCTGCCCGCCATTTTATTGATAAAAGAGGATTTGCCCGTATTCGGAATACCAACGACCATAATGCGCAGGGGTTTGCCCGCCATACCACGCGATTCATTTTTTTCAATTTTTTCTTTCAAGACTTCACGCATTAACGGCACAAACTGGTTTAAGCCTTTACCGCTTTTACAGTCTACAGGCAAAACCGCCGCACAAGTCTTTTGATAATGCGCCACCCACTGCTTTGTTGCACGGTCATCGGCAACATCGCATTTATTGAGCAGGACAATACGCGGTTTATCTCCGATTAAATCGGAAAGCTCGGGATTGCGGCTGCTTTCCGGCACGCGAGCGTCCAAAACCTCGGTTACGGCATCCACCTGCGGCAAACACTCTTTAATCAGCCGCCGCGTTTTAGCCATATGCCCCGGAAACCACTGCACATTTTGTTTGATTGAATCTGCCATACTTTGTCACTCCGCGCTGTTTGTCAGCAACTGACTGTCGCCGATACGATAAATTGCTTCGCCGACAATATAGCGTGTATCAATCATTCCAACAGCGCTGTCACGGCTGTCAGTAGAATGATTTCGATTATCACCCATCACAAATACACAGCCTTCGGGTACGGTTACAGGATAATCCCAAGAGCCCTCCACAAGCACCGGTTCCGCAATATACGGCTCAATTAAAACGACACCGTCCACAATGACCTCATGCGTCTTCGCATCAATTTCAACAGTCTGCCCTTCGGTGGCAATCACGCGCTTGATCAGCACTTTATGAAACGCATTCGGTTGTGAAATGACAACAATATCCCCGCGTTCCACCTTCCAATCCCGCGCGGTAATCAACACCTTGTCGCCGTTGTGGAGGGTATTTTTCATAGAATCGCCATCCACCGCCGAAATCTTAAAAACAAAAGTGAAAATGAAACATACCGCCAAAACAGCGGAGACCAATATGGAAGCAAAATCATAAATATTGCGAATTGTTTTTTCATTCATAGTTCACTAACGACCATTCTCCGAAAGGATAAAAACGGAATTCAGCAACGCCCAATATGTAGCGCGTATCAATAAACCCAACTGTTGTTGAACGACTGTCCAAGGAATTATTGCGGTTATCTCCCATTACAAAGACACACCCTTCCGGCACAGTTACAGGGAAAGCCACATTAGACATACGATGCGTCGGCTCATAGATATACGGCTCATTGATGACCTCGCCGTTAATGCTGACGGTGCCTTCTACAAAGTCAATATCCACTTCATCACCTGCAACAGCAATTACGCGCTTAATCAACGGCTCATTTAAGGAGTTAGGTTGGGTAATGACAACAATGTCGCCGCGCTCAATTTTCGTGTTAATTGCACGCACTGCAAGCCAGTCACCGTCTTGCAATGTCGGCAACATAGACTCCCCGCTGACACCGACAATACGGAAACAAAAAGTAAAAATAATCAATATGGTTAAGAAAGCATATACCAAAGAATCCAGCCATTCATAAATAAAACGCCATTGCTTCGGGGCTGTATTTTCTTCGGCATCGAATTCCTCAAACGGGACAACAAATTGCTCGGATTTTCTCAAAATACACACCTACCCTATTATCCCGAATATTTTACACCAAATTCCCAAAGATTGCAACAGAAATTCACAAACGGTGAAAAATGTTTAAAATTCAATTTCCGCAAGTAACGGACGATGGTCGGAACAAGTTGTATCGCACAGTTTTTTTGAGACAATCGATATACCGTCGGAAACAAAAATATTGTCAATTGATGCAAACGCGGTATCGCCGCCGATGTAGGTCTCAAACGGCATTTCAGCCGTGTTGACGGCAGCCGCTTGTATCCGCGAAAACTCGGAAAAACTTTCGACATTAAAGTCTCCGCATAAAATACCCGGTGCATTTTTGGAAAACACAGATTGCAAATACGCGAACTGCGTTTGACGCTGCTTCGCATTTTCGAAACTCAGATGCGTATTCAAAATCGTCAGCATTTTGCCGTTTACCGTAACTGTAACGGATGCAAGAACGCGTCCCTCATCACTTTCGCGCACGGAAAGCGGAGTTCGCAAAGCATTTTCAAACGGAAATCTGCTTAAAACACCGATACCGTAGGTGCCGCCCTGCAGCTTGATTGCGGGAAAAAATGCATAATGCAGTTGCAGTTCTTCGGCAAGCACTTTTAAAACATCTTTTTTGCCGGAACGGCGCGCACCACAGTCCACTTCCTGTACGCAAACGATATCGGGATTCTCCCTTTGTATATCTGCGGCAATTCCCGAAATTTTTGTACCTAAATCCGCATTTTTAATATTATAGGTCATTATACGGAGAACGGTTTTACCGTTTCTTTCTTCTGCAGACAGTTGTGTATTAGCAGAAACAGTACCGGACGCGATTTGCAGCTCAGTTTTTTTACTGAACCGTCGTAAGTTTTTTAAAAATAGGCTTTTTACTGAATTTATCACACTATTCCCTCATTTCGTTTAAAAAAGCACAGTAACAACAAGCAAAATCCTGCTGTGTCGGGTACATAGCATTTAGGCAAGAAGAAAGCCCCGCACGCAAATTGCGTGTCGAGGCTCTCGACTGGCGCGCTTGACTGGATTCGAACCAGCGGCCTTTAGAGTCGGAGTCTAACGCTCTATCCAGCTGAGCTACAAGCGCATATAAAACTGTTTCGTCAAGGACAAAACAGTTTATTTACAATTTACACATTGAAGCGGAACAGCACGATATCGCCGTCCTGCATCACATAGTCTTTACCTTCGGAACGGATTTTGCCTTTTTCCTTTGCCGCTTGCATCGTCCCACAAGCCATCAGCTCGTCAAATGAAATGACTTCCGCACGGATAAAGCCGCGCTCGAAATCGCTGTGGATTTTTCCCGCCGCCTGCGGCGCTTTTGTCCCTTTTGTAATCGTCCACGCGCGCACCTCGGGTTCGCCCGCAGTTAAGTAGGAAATCAATCCCAACAAATGGTAAGAACGCTGAATCAGCAAATCCAAACCGCCCTGTTCAATGCCCAAATCCGCAAGGAACATTTCTTTTTCCTCTTTGGAAAGAGAGGCAATTTGCGCTTCCAACTCTGCACAAATCGGCAAAACTTCCGCACCCTCTGCCGCGGCAATCGCACAAACGGCCTTGTAGCGTGCGTTTTCCGCAATGGAATTTGCGAAATCGTCCTCGCTCATATTGCAAGCATATATCACAGGCTTTGAGGAAAGCAAGGCGACGGTAGAGAGCATTTCTTTCTCCTCGTCAGTCAACTCCACAGCACGGGCATTCACGCCATTTTCAAGTTCTTTGCGCAAGCGTTCAAAAAATTCCACCTCAGCCTGCAAGGATTTATCGCCTTTCATTGCCTTTTTGCTACGGTCAATGCGACGGTCTAAAATCTCAATATCGGATAAAATCAGTTCCAAATTGATGGTTTCAATATCGCGTTGCGGGTTTACGCTACCCTCCACATGGATAATATCATCATCGTCAAAGCAACGCACCACATGGATAATGGCATCCACTTCGCGGATATGCGACAAAAACTTATTGCCCAAGCCCTCGCCCTTGGATGCACCTTTGACAAGACCTGCAATATCCACAAATTCAATGGTTGCCGGCGTCAATTTTTGCGGATGATACATTTCGGCAAGTTTGTCAAGACGCTTGTCAGGCACAGCCACCACACCGACATTCGGCTCAATCGTGCAAAACGCATAGTTTGCAGACTGCGCACCGGCATTTGTAATGGCATTAAACAAGGTACTTTTTCCGACATTCGGTAACCCGACAATCCCCAATTTCATCTTTTGTTCATTCCTTCAATTTGGTAAGCGTTGTATATTATACACGCAAGGCGAAAAAATTTCAACTGTCTTTTTTCACGAGTTCCGGCTGTTCGGGTTCTTTTGCACAGTCCGTTTCCGCAGTCATATATTTTTCAGGCAGTTTGCCGCGCTGGGTCTTAAACGGAAACCACAGTTTTTGCGCATAATGACGGAATTCCAACACAATATCACCCGTACACGGAACATATGTACCGTGCTTTTTCTGCGAACGGTAAGCAAGCTCTTTAAACAGCAGCATAAACGCACCGCCAACCAGCGCACCGCCCAAAATAATGAAAAACAGCGGCAAGCGGCAATGCAACCAATCGCCCGAACGCAATGGCAAGGTAAAGGAAATATACATTTCGCCGCGTGCAAACATTTCCGCGAAGGTTTCGCCGTTGCCGTATTTCGGCAATTCCGTTAAATACGCCGTATTAACAATGCCGCAAAGTGCCGTGAGTACCCCTGTCGCGGCAGAGCCAATCATCAGCCCCGGGATAACGGTCAGAGGACTTCGGTATGCGTACGGCATTGAGAACGCAACCGTTAATTTGATATTTTCAAAAAATGCGTTAATCGGACCG
>JBJEPR010000213.1:0-8801 GCA_051881335.1 Candidatus Fimenecus sp.
TTTACAGTTTGAACACTTTTTCCTCAGTTTTTCCTAACACCTCTTCCCCCACTTCCCCTTTGTTCAGTTTTTAGGGTGTAATACCAAAGACCTGCTGATTTCAGCAGGTCTTTTTTCTGTTTTGCGTAATTATGTTTTATTGCACCCATTCCTCTTTCAAAATCCCATATTTTTGAGCATCTCCTGTGCCGCGTCCACCTTTTTTATAATAGAACTGCGGGAAAAATCCCTCTTTTTTCATGCCTAATTTTTCCATTACTTTACCCGATGCGGGATTTTTTGTATCGTGACCGGCAGATATTCTGTGGAAACCGACCTCATAGAACAGGAAATCGAATACCGCGGTTGCTGCCTCGGTCATAATACCTTTATTCCAGTACTGCGAATCAATTTGCCAACCCATAACGGCTTCCCAAAGGGTATCGTGTTGCACAACGGCTATATTCCCTATAACCTTTCCCTCGTACTCAATCGCCCAGTTGTAGTTAGTGATTTGCTTTGCGGCATCTGCCCACTGTTTCGCAATTTCTTTCGAGTCGGCAAGGGTTTTGTGGGGCTGATAACTGACATATCGGTTGACTTGCGGGTTGCTTGCCCATTGGAAAATATCCTTGTAATCGGATTTTTCAAATTTCCGCAAAACAAGCCGTTCTGTTTTAAGTGTGACTGTGCCTTTATGGTGCGTTAATTCCTCTCCGCCTTTTGTCCATAGATATTCTTTACAACGAAAGGTCACACTGCCGTCAAATTTCGAATATTCGCCGTATTTTGTAAACACAAGTCCGCAGTTGCGAAGTACCCGACCGCTGTTGGGATTTTCCACCGCGTGGCACGAGCCAATCCGTTCGACTTTTAAATCCTCTTTGGCAAAGCGGACAATTTCCCGTGCTGCCTCGGTGGCGTAGCCTTTGCGCCAGCGGTCAAAGCGCAGATTATACCCGATGCGCCACTGTTGGTAGTCTTCATTCCAATATATTCCGCCTGAGCCGATCAGTACGCCGCTTTCCTTTTCCACAAAGCCGAACTCATATTCGTTGTCAGAACTGTGGTCGATGCTTTCGAGCCACGCAACGGTTGTTTCTATACTCTCGTGCTTCGGGTAAGTCATATATTTTGTTACCCGTTCGTCACTTGCCCACTCGAATACGGCAGGTGCGTCCGCGACGCGCAAGGGACGCAAAATCAGTCTTTCTGTTTCTAAAATCGGTGTTTGCATTTGTATCACTCCTTATGGTGTATTTTATGGATGCGGTAGGGACAAACTGCGTTCGCCCGTTTGTCATTCTGGGCCATAGGCGAAGAATCTCGTTTCGTAAATGCTGTTTTGTTGTGTTTGCGATTATTCACTTCATTCAGAATGACACCTTATAATCCGTGCGAAACAGATGAAAAAAACCGCCGATGCTGTGTGCACCGACGGTTGTTTTTTCAGTTTCTCGAAAACTAAAATTTCCGTTCCGCACGATGAACACAGCAAAATAAGACCGATTTAGAAAGGTCGGCCGACGGCATCATATTCATCGCGGAAAAATGGATAACCAATGTGTTCATCTCCTTTGGAAAATTTTTCACAGTATACCACACGAAAAACCCAATGTCAACATCTATTTGACATTCTCGCCGATTTATACTTGTAGGTTTACAATAGATGTGTTACATAAAACAAAAAAGAAGTGACGAATAGCGAAGTCCTGTGTTACAGTTAAGTTGCTACACCAAAAAGCAACAAGGAGGCTATTCGTCAATGAAAACTGTAACACAAACAATACTGTATCGTCAAGCAATAATTCAATATGCTGAAAAATGCGGCGTAACCAAAGCGGCAATACGGTACAAAACAAACCGACAATACATCTATCGGTGGCGTAAAAGATATGACGGAAGCCTGCAATCGCTGGCAGACAAGTCACATAGACCGCATCACCATCCAAACGAGCATACAGACGAAGAACTAAAACTTATCTCGGATATGCGCCGACGAAACCCGAATGCAGGCTTAGTTGTATTTTGGGTGAAACTGATGCAAAGAGGCTACACGCGCTCCATTACAGGGCTTTACCGTGTTTTACGTAGGCAGGGACAAATGACGGTAAAACTGCCAAATCCAAAATACATATCCAAACCATACGAACAAATGCAATATCCGGGACAAAGAGTGCAAATTGATGTAAAGTTTGTACCGGCTGCTTGCATTGTAGGAGAGGCGAAAGGACGAAAGTTCTACCAATACACTGCGATTGATGAATATTCAAGATTTCGCTATTTAGAAGCATTTGAGGAACACAGCTCTTACAGCTCGGCAATATTTCTTGAACATATGCTCAAAGCTTTCCCGTTTAAAGTAGAGTGTGTGCAAACAGATAATGGATGTGAATTTACAAAACGGCTCAGCAATACGCAAAACCCCACGCCCACACTGTTTGAGGCGCGCCTCAAACAGTGTGGCATAAGACACAAACTCATAAAGCCTTACACGCCGAGACACAACGGAAAAGTCGAGCGTTCACATAGAAAAGATAACGAATATTTTTATGCTACGCACACATTTTACTCTTTTGAAGATTTCAAAAAGCAATTAGCTGTTCACAGTAGAAAATACAATAACTTCCCTATGCGTCCTCTGAATTGGAAATCTCCTGCCGATTATATTAACGCTTTTATCTCCAACGGTGAGGTTTTCTAATTTTGTAACACATCATTGACAAACCTACATTTGACATTCTCGCCGATTTATACTACAATATTCTCCGTGAGTAAGCTGAGCAATTGCGGGCGCGTTATACGCGAATGAGGAAAGTCCGAGCATCACACAGCAGGGTAACGGCTAACAGCCGCCGAGGGCGACCTTAGGGAAAGTGCATAGAGAGATACCGCCGCATTTTTGCGGTAAGGGTGGAAAGGCGAGGTAAGAGCTCACCGGAGTGTCGGTAACGGCACTGCCAAGTAAACCCTACCTGATGCAACATCGACTGAAGTTGTCAGCTGGGCAGATACTTCGACGGATGGCTTCAGCGCATCGGCAACGGTGCGCGTAGATAGATAATTGCTTTAAACGACAGAACTCGGCTTACAGGTTTACTCACATTCTGTTTTGCGCCCCATACACTGTTATGGGGTGATTTTTATGTTTGAAGCGTTTGTCGGTGCGGTATTTGTCGGTTTAATTCTGTTTGGGCTCTTGTCTCTTTGCTATTGCTTGATGGTCAAAGCGATGCAGCCGAAAAAGAAGTTCGATTATTACATAGTTATTCCGGCAAAACGCTGTGACAGCGATGTCACGGCAGCGGCGTATGCCGCGCGGATGAAAATGGGCTTTTTGGGCGACGAACCGTACGGCAGTGTGGTAATTTTGGACTGCGGTATGGACGAAACCCAGCGGCTCAGTTGTTTAAATGTGTGCCGCGAAAGCAACGGCATTTATCTCTGCGACGAAAAATCGTTTAAGGATTTGTTTTTATGAGCGAGGAAGTACAAACGCAAATTTTGCAGGGCACGGTGGAGGACATTAAATTCCGAAACGAGCAAAACGGCTATACGGTATTGGAGGTCGGGTGTGATGACGAGCTTGTCACCGCCGTCGGGACCTTTTCCGATATATCCGTCGGCGAAAGTGTGCGCCTGTCGGGTGCGTGGACCTATCATTCCACCTTCGGGCGACAATTTAAGGTCGAGGCGTTTGAGCGCGAAATGCCCGCCACCGCCGAGCAGTTGTATAATTACCTTGCCGCGGGGGCGGTCAAGGGGATAGGCCCTGCCACGGCACAAAAGATTATTGAAAAATTCGGCGAAAATGCCTTCGATGTGTTGGAAAACGAGCCGAAAAAGTTAGCGACGATTAAAGGTATTTCCCTTGAAAAAGCGGAAAAAATGCAGGCGAGCTTTAAAAAGCAGTTTGCTGTGCGCAATATTATGATTGCACTGGAAACCTACGGTATGTCCCCACGCGAATGTATCGCCGCATACGAAGCGTTCGGCTCGAATGCCGTGGAGCGCGTGACGAAAAATCCGTTTGAACTGTGCGACGCAGAAACGGGTATCGGCTTTGAGCGTGCCGAAGCGATTGCGGACGCACTGCCCAATCCACCTGAAAGCGATTTCCGCGTGCGCGCGGGGATTACCCATATCGTGCGGCAGAATTTGTATTCCAACGGGCACACCTGTATCCCACGCGAAAAACTGTTAAAGATTGCGGCGGACTATCTTTCGGTGGGGACAGACGCCGTCGATATTCAAATCGACACCCTGACCTCGGCGGGGGCGCTTACGGCAAAAGAGATAAACGGGCGGGAATTTATTTTTTTAACAAGTGCCTACCGTGACGAAAAAACGATTGCCGACCGTATGAAAATTCTGTTGCGCTTTCCGCCGCCGCAGTGCGAGACTTTGGATAAAGATATTGAAAAACAAGAAAAAGCAGACGGCATTACCTATGCCGCAACCCAGCGCGAAGCTATCAAAACTGCGGTTTCGCGCGGGGTGCTCATTTTGACGGGCGGTCCCGGTACAGGCAAAACCACCACTTTAAACGGTATTTTAAAACTGTTTGAACAGCAAGAATTGGATATTGCACTTGCTGCGCCGACAGGGCGTGCCGCCAAACGAATGACGGAGCTGACAGGCCGTGAGGCAAAAACCATACACCGTTTGTTAGAGGTCGAATGGGACGAACACGACCGCCCTGTGTTCAAGCGGAATTTGCGCAATCCGCTGGAATGTGAGGTGCTGGTGCTGGACGAGCTTTCGATGGTGGATATCAGCCTGTTTGCAAGCGTAATGCAGGCGTTGCCGTTCGGTTGCCGCTTGATTATGGTCGGCGACAGCGACCAATTACCGCCCGTGGGTGCGGGGAATGTGCTGGCAGATTTAATTGCAAGCGGACTTTTGCCCGTGGTGGAACTGACAGAGGTGTTCCGTCAGGCAATGGGCAGTTTGATTGTCACAAACGCGCACCGTATTGTCGCAGGCGAGATGCCCGAACTCACGCGCAAAGACGGCGATTTCTTCTTTATGGAACGCCCAAATCCGTATGCGGCATCGCAAACGATTGCCGCACTTTACGCAAAACGGTTGCCCGAAGCCTACAAGTTTTCGCCGCAAAACGATATTCAGGTGCTTTGCCCCTCGAAAAAAGGGGAAACGGGTACGGTGCATCTCAACAAAATTTTGCAGGACCTTGTCAATCCTCCTGCTGACGAGAAAAAGAAACTGACCGTCGGTTTCCGCACCTTCCGTGTGGGCGACAAGGTGATGCAGACAAAAAATAACTATGATATTGTCTGGGAGAAATCCGACGGCGAAACAGGTGAGGGGATTTTCAACGGCGACATCGGCGTGATTGAAAATATCGACATTCACGCCGAAACCGTGCAAATTTGTTTTGATGACCGCAGTGCCGTACTTGCCAAAGAGCAGATGACCGATGTGGAACTTGCCTATGCCGTGACGGTGCACAAAAGTCAGGGTAGTGAATTTCCTGCGGTGATTATCCCTGTGGTGTCTGTCTTGCCGAACCTTTGCTACCGCAATCTGTTGTATACCGCCGTAACGCGCGCAAAACAACTGCTGATTTTGGTCGGCACGCCCGAAGAAGTCCGAAAAATGGTGGAAAATGATAAAAAAACCCGTCGCTATTCGGCACTCAAAACCTTTTTAACTGAATAACCGAAAAACAAAAATCCCCTTGCCGAAAGGGGACTTTTTTGTCTGTGCAGAGCGGTTCTTTCTTTCGGTTCATATTTGGTATGTGTGCAAAAATCGGTCTATGGTTGACAGAGTATTTTGCCTATGCTATACTGATTTTACCAAAATGAGAGGGGCGTATTTTAAAATGAAAAAAATTATTGCGTTTTTTTTGAGTTGCATCTTGTTGTTTGGCGTGTTGGCAGTACCTTGTTTTGCGCAAGAGCAGCTTTCGGAGGATTGCTGTTATGTCGGCGATTTCAACGAGGATGCAAAAATTACGGCGGTGGATGCGCGTATGTTTTTGCAGGTTGCCGCAGGGGTGCGTGCCTATGACGCGGCGCGTTTTCTTGCACTGGATTGCAATGAGGACGGTAAGCTGAACGCCGTGGATGCGCGGTATGTTCTGCAAATGGCGTCCGGACGGCGCAATAAAGTGGTTTTGCATTTGGACACAGGCGAACGCGAGGTTATCGGTCCGCCGATTTATGCTTTGGAGGAGGCTGTTTCGCTGGTTTGCGCGCAAACGGCAAGTGCCGCGGCGGGTGGGTATACCGTCAGCGGGAACTGCGCGATGTCAGAGGATGTGGATGTAGGGAATGCGACCGATGTTTTGAACAAGGTCATTCAATCTGTCGACCCGAATGCAGATGTCAATTCGGTGTTCGGCGCATTCCTCGGCGTTGGGGAAGAAAATTATACGGTGCAGGCGGCAGATACGCGTCCGGTCGGGCAATTTGATTTGCAGGCATTTCGTTTGACTGCCGCAGATGTGCAGCAGTATTATCAGGAAGGGTATACTTTGTACTTCCGCTTGCAGGATTGTCAAAATCCGCAGGAAAACGGGACGCAAAGCCTTGCAAAGGTTACAAATGCCTTCCCGACCGAGGAGGAAATTGCCGACACATTCCAACAGCAGGTCGGCAGTACGGGTATGCGCGTCAATTCCTATCAAAGCACCGTGTCTGACATTTTACTGACGGTAGTGCTGTCTGCCAGCGGTATCGAGTCTATACAACTGCATTATGTCAATGATATGGATTTGGAATTAAAAGTAACGAGTCTATCCATACAAAGCTACGGTCAGACTACCACTGATATTCTGTATTCCGACTTTACACAAGCCTAAAATTCCGAAAAAATAACCGTGTGCCCTCTGTGTTTGTTGCACAGAGGGCACATACTTATACGCATTACAAAATAATGCAAATCAAGCCGTTGCAACCCTCATTTATCACGCGTTCCAGCGTTTCCTGCAATTTCATTCGCGCGTCAGCGGGCATATGGAACAGCTTGTTGCGCAAGCCTTCATTGACCAGCTCGTGTAAAGAGGTGCCGAAAATGTTGGATTCCCAAATCTTTTTCGGGTCCTCCTCAAATTCCTTGAGCAAATACCGCACCAATTCCTCTGACTGGCTTTCACTGCCGACAATCGGCGCGACTTCGGTTTGAATGTTGGCTTTCAGCATATGAATAGACGGCGCCGAGGCAGACAGCTTCACACCGTACCGCCCGCCCTGCTTGACGATTTCCGGCTCGTCAAGCGTCAGCTCGTCAATGGTCGGCATCACAATGCCGTAGCCCGTCGCCTCCACTTCGTCGAGGGCGGATTTGAGTTTTTCGTACTCTTTTTTCACCGCGGCGAGCGCACACATTTGCGTAATTAAGCCCTGTTCGCCGTCAATATCCAAGCCTGTTTTCTCCGAAAGCACGCGGTAGAATAAATCCCCGTTCATTGTGACCGAAATCCACGCTGTGCCGCGCCCCAACTGCATAGAGGATACCTTTGCATCGGTAATATATTCACAGCCCTTTAATTCCTCGGTCAATACGGCGACATCGCGCACCAAATTCATTTTATCACACGCCGCGCTGACCGCACCGTATACGGTCGCGCGCAATTTGTGCTCGGGCGGCAGAGATACCAGCCATTGCGGAAAGTCCACGGCAATTTCGCGAATGGGGAATTCAAACAAAACCTGTGTTAAAATCTCCTTGATGTCACTTTCCGTCAACTCTAAGCAGTTCACAGGCATCACGGGTACGGCGTATTTTTCACTGAGCTGTTCGGACAAAAGCCGCGCGCTGTCTGATTGCGGATAGGTGCAGTTTAACAGCACGACAAACGGTTTGCCGAGCGCCTGCAATTCGCGAATGACGCGCGCCTCCGCCTCCTCGTAATCCGCGCGCGGAATGTCCGAAATACTGCCGTCCGTGGTCACGACCAACCCGATGGTCGAATGCTCGTTAATCACCTTTTGCGTGCCGATTTCCGCCGCGCGGTCAAAGGGCATTTCTTCCTCCGACCACGGCGTGCGCACCATGCGGGGTTGGTCGCCCTCCACATAGCCCAAAGAGCCGGGTACAATGTAGCCGACGCAGTCAATCATACGGACGGAAAACGCGGCGTTGTCGGGCAGATGCACCTCCACGGCATTTTCGGGGATAAATTTCGGCTCGGTCGTCATAATCGTCCGCCCCGCCGAGGATTGCGGCAGTTCGTCAACCGCCCGTGTGTGCATTGCCTCATCTGAAATATGCGGCAGTACAAGCGTATCCATAAACCGTTTGATAAAGGTGGATTTTCCCGTACGCACAGGGCCGACTACGCCGACATAGATGTCGCCGTTCGTGCGGGCGGCAATATCTTTATAAATGCTTCGATTTTCCATTTTTTTGTCCCTCCTCAAACTCTCGGAATTAACAGCTTGCGATTTTCCGTCAGGGTGTCGCCGCCGAGTGCATTTTGCGTCAATATCGCTTCAGCGGTTGTATTATAGCGGCAGGCAATATCCCAAACGCTTTCGCCCGCCTGCGCAAAATATATAGTCAGTGCTGCCTGCGTTTGCCGCTTTTGATTTTCCGTATCTAAGGTGATGTCGGCGGTAATTTGCTGTGTCTGCACCGAGAAAATCACGGCGCTGATGTCCAATTCCGCCCGTACCTCTAAGGCGGTTTCCCCGTTTAACACAAAGCCGATACCGCTTACCGTAATGTGCGGCGTGCATTGCAGATTTTCGCCGCTTGCCGCTGTTACGCGCTTGTAGGTATAGTCAAAATTGCGCTCGGTGTAGCCCCATTGGTGTTCGCGGTCAAGATACAAAATGCCAACCGTCACTGTG
>JBJEPR010000214.1:0-2001 GCA_051881335.1 Candidatus Fimenecus sp.
TATACCTATATCACCAAGCCGACCGAAACCACGCGCGATTCGGAAACGCGCATTACCGGGTCGAAAACGGAAATCTGTTCGGGGACTTCTGAGGTAGATGTGCTCAAAGCTGCCGATGCCTTTGGCAGAACACAACAAACCACTATGATTTTGCGTAGTACGGAGGAAAACGAGGAAAACGAGGAAGCGTCGTTTGCAGCTGTTGTGACAGATTATAGCTATAAAACACGCAACAGCAGTACCGCGGCAGGGCAGGTGGATGCCTTGCAAGCCCGCGTGACCTACGGCAGCAGTATGGCAGCGGAAAATACCGTAAAAAGCTATGACTTTGCCTATGATTACGATGCGAACGGCAATATTATCTACGAATATGCCATCGGCGAAAACGGTGTACGCACCGTGCGGTATCATTACACATATGATGAAGCAAACCAATTAACGCGTGTGGACGACAATGTGCGCGGCAAAACCTATGTGTATCAGTACGACAAGGGCGGCAACCGCGTTTCGGAAAAGATATATAACTATACTTTGTCCAATTCGCTCGGTGCGGTGCAACAGACAATCGAGTCAAAATATACATTCTTGACTTGGAAAGACCGCCTTTCGTCCTACAATGGCAACAGCATCACTTACGATGTGGCGGGCAATCCCATAAAGTATGGTGATACCACCTATGTTTGGGAGGGCAAACAGCTCGTCGAAATCCAGCCCGGCGACGGGAGCAAAACACAGTTTGCGTACGACGCCGACGGTTTGCGTACCCAAAAGCGGCAGTACGGTACGGACGGCAGATTGGAATATTATGTCGATTATGTTTGGCAAAACGGCAAGCTGACCCAACAAGTGATGACCTTAATGGCATATGGTACCATCGGCAACAAGGAAACCATCACCAAAATTCGCCCCATCAACACAAAATTTGTCTATGACGGCAACAGTGACCAGCCGGTTGCGTGCTTTGTGGGCGAAACGCAAATGCTGTTTGTGCGCAATTTGCAGGGCGACATTATTGCGGTCGTCAAATCCGACGGTGAAGTGCTTGTGGAATTCTCTTATGACGCGTGGGGCAATGTGGAATACACTGCCCCCGACGGTGCGGACGAGGACGCACAGACTATGGCAGCACTGGTTGCCCTTATTTGCCCCCTCACCTACCGTGGGTATAACTACGATTTCACCACGGGGCTTTACTACTTGCAGTCAAGATATTACAACCCCGAGTGGGGCAGGTTTATGAATGTGGACGACACTTCGATTTTGCTTGCCACACAGGGCACTTCCCACGGCGCGAATTTGTTTGCGTATTGTGAGAATAATCCGGTGAATATGGTGGATTATACGGGGCAAAATTCGCAAGTAGCTTTTGCTGTAGAATTGGTTACTTTATTGGCTGTTCTTTGCGCTATAGATATGGCATGTGGATATAAATTGTGTGATGTGTTTCCTAGTATGCTCTTAATAAATTCTCAAGGAAAAGTGGAAAAAACTTTGGATTTCCTTGATTTTACATATGTAATAAAATCAAATCAACGGGCGACGATTATACAAGTAAAAGCAGTATTGAGGGCTTCACTTGGAATCACATATTTTGAAGGTCAATTTGAGGTAAGAACCAGAGAGGATTGGTTATTTATTTCAAACGGTGGATCTCTTGGCGATTCACTTACAAAGTTTGACGATGAGTTTTGGGGATTAAGTTATGGATTGTCCGCGGTATTACCATCTCCTTATCTTGAAATGTTTACTGCATTTGAATTTTTAAGAACTGTTGCAACGCAAGGAACGGTTGATTCGAAAAGGGGAAGATATATAAAAAAAGAATTAAAAAGGCAAGCGGAGAACTACGATGTTGATATAGCTAGTATTTTGAATTGGTATTGTACATATCAAAAGAAAATGTTTTTAGGCAGAATCATTAATGTCAATTACATTGAGCACGACTGTGCAAAGGAGACCAGCTATGAAAAGTCAAGATAAAAATTAAGACTAAACAAGTTG
>JBJEPR010000215.1:0-8751 GCA_051881335.1 Candidatus Fimenecus sp.
AAGTCAACTTGTTTAGTCTTAATTTTTATCTTGACTTTTCATAGCTGGTCTCCTTATAAAAGCTCTTGTATTATCATAATACGAACTGCACGGAAAATCAATGACGGAATCCGCTTTTCGTCCACCGTTTTTCGATAAAATTGACGAAGCATCGGCAAAATATGCCGATGCTCCACTTTTTATATGATAAATATCCTTCCTGCGTGGGTGCAAAGGCCTTTACACCCCGCTTGCGGCAACTGATTAGTTGCCGTAGCCGTATGCGCCGAACGGATTATAATAACTGTTTTGCGTGACGGTTTCCGAGGTGCTTCCTTTGTCCTCCACCAACTGGACTGTGACTTCAAATTCAGAAACAGCGTAGTTGTTTTTGGTATCCACACGGCAAATCGTCAAGGTAATGTTATCGCCGACCGAGGCGTCCTCAATCATATCTGCCAACAAATCGGAGCTTTCCAAGTCTTTGCCGTTTGCCTTAATAATCATATCACCGGGTTGCACATCGGTGTTCACCAATGCGCTGTCCGTCGTAATGGACTGAATCACCAGCGTACCCGAAGGCAAATGGTTGGCGCCCACAATCATACTATACATTTGATTAGAGGAAGCGGGGAAATAATTGATACCCAATTTTGCGCGGTTGGTGACATAGCCGTTTTTCACAATTTCGTCAAAGACTTCTTTCACGGTTGTACTCGGCACGGCAAAGCCCATACCCTCATATTCCGTGCTTGCGATTTTCGACGAATTGATCCCGATCACCTGCCCGTATGCATTGACCAGCGCGCCGCCGGAGTTACCGGGGTTAATGGCCGCGGTATGCTGGATACAAAGCATTTCATACCCGATTTCGCTGTCTACCGGACGGGAAATTGCAGAAACGATACCGTTGGTAAACGAGCCGGCAAACGCCACACCGCCGGGATTGCCTATCGCATAGACCGTTTCACCGACGGAAAGGCTGTCGGAGTCGCCGAGTTCCGCCGCAACAAGACCGGTTGTGCGAATACGCAACACGCCGATGTCGGTTCTCGAATCATACCCGACCACGGTTGCATCGTACTGCGTTTCATCGTACAGCTGTACTTTTACCGTGCCGCCGTCGTTAATCACATGTGCGCAGGTCACAATATAGGTATAGGTCCCGGTCGGGTCTTCCCCGATAATCACGCCGGAGCCTTCGCCCGCCAGTGCGGTATTGCTGTATGCACTGCTGCTGTATACCAAAATACCGACGGAGCTCTCTTTAACCTTTTCATACACGCCTTTGGCGGTCAATTCTCCGTTGGTACCGGTTGAGGAAGCCGTCGGCGTTTCCTGAATGATGGCAGACGGCGCATTTTCCGCATCGATTTTTTGCGGCGCGTTTCCGTCTTTGGAAAATACCACCGCCGCAGAAACGACCGCACCAACCAAGCAAACGGCAACAACGGCAAAGAAGATTGCCAAGCCCTTTTTCTTATGCTTTGAACCGTTCGGATTGATTTTTTTCTTTTCCTTTTGCGACTCCGGTGTACCGTAATATACATAATTCGGATTTGTACCGTTGTGTTCCAACGGTCCGCTGCGGTAATAGCTGTTCGCATAAGACGGTTGCTGTGTGTTTTGCGTATACTGCGTTGTGTTGGAATACGGATAGCCGTAATTCGGCTGGGTGCCGTTTCCTGTATTCTGTGCACCGTTTACGGGCGGTGTCTGTGCGTCCGTCCGTTCGGCGGTATTTTGAGGTGTCGAAGCATCCGCTTGCTGTTTGTCAAATTCTTCGTTCATCAAGAACGCCCTCCGTACTACTAATCTTTATGTTCATCATAGTAAACGCTTGTTAACTGAATATTAACGGTACTTGAAGTTTTTTGGAAAAATTGAAATAAATCAAGCATCAGCCATAGGCTGTTTGTTCGGAATGGTAAACGAAAATTCCACAAAATCATTGCCGTCACTGCGCGCCTGAATGGTGCCGCCGTGCATCTCGATAATCGTTTTGCAAATGTATAAGCCCAATCCCGCGCCCTTGGTATCGTAACTGCGGGATTTGTCCACCTTGTAAAACCGTTCAAAGATACGAGACAGCTCCTCCGAGGAAATACCGGAAGTACCTGTGTTGCGAATAGACACGGTGGTATCGGTTGCCGTTTGCTGTACGCTGACAAATATCACACCGTTCTGCGTGAATTTCACGGCGTTGTCCACCAAATTATAAATGACCTGATGCAGCATATCGCGGTCAGCGTAAATGACGGTCGGCGTCAGCGCGTCTAACCCTTGAATATCAATCTGCTTCTTTTCAATCAACTGTTCAAAGTTGAGCATCGTATTGAAAATCTCCTGACACAGGTCAAAGGCTTTCGGTTGTAACCGTAACTCGCCCGCTTCGATTTTGGACATATTCAGCATCGCTGTCACCAAACGCGAAAGCCGCTTGGTTTCATTCGACACAATTTCCAAATAGTATTTTTCCTTTTCGGGCGGAATGGTGCCGTCTAAAATACCGTCGATAAAGCCGCCGATGGTGGTCATCGGGGTTTTCAGCTCGTGCGAAACATTGGCAACGAAATTGCGGCGCGAACTTTCCTGCGTGGCAAGCGAACTTGCCATACGGTTAAACGCCGAAGTAAGTTCCGCCAATTCGTCGCTGCCGCTGACCGCCACGCGCGGGCTGAAATCGCCTGTTGCATAGGCTTTTGTGGCTTTCGACATTTCCTTTAAGGGATGGATTAAATTGACCGTAAACAGATAGATGATGATAAAGCCAATCGCAAGCGCCATCAAGGAAGCAAACAGGAACATACGGATAACATCCAGCACATATCCTTTAAAATTCATACTGATTGGCTCGACAGCCAAAATATAGCCTGCAATTTGCCCGTTGACGCGTACCGACTCTATCGCCACCAGATGCGTTGTATCGAACATATCGCCCAACTTGCCGCGCTCATAATACCCTTTGTCGCTCACCTTTTGCAAAATCTCCTGCGGAACGCAGTAGGTGTCATGTTTACTGCACTGCCCGCCGTCGGCAACCTCGTAACCGTTGGACAACAGTTCTTTACACAAAATCACCTCACCGTTCGGGTCGCACATAAACACATCGGCGTCAATTGCTTCGGAAACCGTTGTCAGGTTGTTGCAAATGAACACCACCGAGCCCTGCGGATTATCCCGAAGCCAAGAGCCGAGCACCTCTGCCGTGGAGGTCGCCACATTTTTGGCATTCTCTTTGAGCAAAACGGTTTTTTGATTTGTCCAATAATTGATAACAAACACGCCGAGTGTCAAGCCCAATACCAAAAAGCAGGTAAACACCATCAGACTGAACACGGTAAAATACTTAACAAACAGCGACTGGTGGCTGAATTTGTGCGCCGCGCGCTTGGCCCATATTTTCAGCTTGCTCTCTCGCATCGCGTTTATTCCTTCGTTTCAAATTTATACCCGACGCCCCAAACGGTTTTCAGTTCCCATTTGTCGGAAACGCCCTCTAATTTTTCGCGCAAGCGTTTGACATGGACATCGACCGTGCGCGAATCGCCGTAATAATCAAAGCCCCAAACCTCGTCAAGCAACTGGTCACGCGTGAACACGCGGTTTGGGTTGGAGGCGAGATGATAAATGAGTTCCAATTCTTTCGGCGGGGTGTCTACGGGAACGCCCTTGACCTTCATTTCGTAATTGGTCAAATTCACCGACAGATTTTCAAAAACGACTTCCTTTACGGTATCCGCGGCAGTCGTGGAGCCCGTACGGCGCAGTACCGCTTTGATGCGGGCGACCATTTCTTTGGTGTCAAACGGTTTGGTCATATAGTCATCCGCACCGAGTTCCAACCCCAAAACCTTGTCAAAGGTTTCGCCTTTTGCGGTGAGCATAATAATCGGTTTGTCCGAAAATTTGCGGATTTCTCGGCAGACCTGCCAACCGTCCAATTTCGGAAGCATAATATCGAGAATCATCAAATCGGGGTTTTCCTGTTTAAAGGCGTTGACCGCCGACACACCGTCGTTGACAATTTTAACGGCATATCCCTCTTTTTCCAAATACAGCCGCAACAGTTCGCAGATGTTGGAATCATCGTCTACGATTAAGATTTTTTCGTTTGGCATTTCTACCACCCTTTCGTCGCATAAAGCGAGTTTATAAGAAAAGTTTATCGGGAAATTGCAAATAGGTTGTGAACAAAGAAAAAAGCATTTGTAAAAAATACCATCCGAAACCGCGCGCTCGAATGGTATTTTCGGATTTTTATTTGAGCGACGCCAAAAGCCCGCCTTTTTGAATGATGTTTTGAATAAACGGCGGGAACGGCTCTGCTTTATAGGATTTCCCTGTCGTGAGGTTTGTAATCACGCCGCTGTCAAAATCCACCGCGACTTCATCGCCGTTTTGGATTTCCTCGCCCGCTTCGGGACACTCCAAAATCGGCAAACCGATGTTCAACGCGTTGCGATAGAAAATGCGCGCAAAGTTTTTGGCAATCACGCACGAAACGCCCGACGCTTTAATGGCAATCGGCGCGTGCTCACGCGAAGAGCCGCAACCGAAGTTCACGCCTGCGACCATAATGTCGCCCGCTTGCACCTTGTTGACAAACTCTTTGTCAATATCCTCCATACAATGCGCCGCGAGTTCTTCGGGCTTTGCGGTATTGAGGTAACGCGCGGGGATAATCACATCGGTGTCCACATGGTCGCCGTATTTATGTACTTTACCTTGAATTTTCATAGTTTTGCCGTCCTTTCTCAGTCGAGTTCGCACGGGCAGGAGATTTTGCCCGTCACAGCGGAAGCCGCCGCCACATAGGGGGATGCGAGATACACTTCGCTGGTAGGATGCCCCATACGCCCGACGAAATTGCGGTTGGTCGTGGAAACCGCGCGTTCCCCTGCCGCCAAAATGCCCATATGCCCGCCGAGGCACGGCCCGCAGGTCGGGGTGGAGACAATCGCGCCCGCCTCAACAAAGATTTTGGCAAGCCCCTCGTCAATGCACTGCATATACACGGTCTGTGTGGCGGGAATGACAATGCAACGCACGCCGTCCGCAACTTTTCTGCCTTTCAATACGGACGCAGCCGCGCGCATATCTTCAATTCTGCCGTTGGTGCAAGAACCGATGACCACTTGGTCGATTTTGATGTCATCTATCTCGTCTACCGTGTGGGTGTTTTCGGGCAGATGCGGGAACGAAACCGTGGGTTTTAATTCGTCCAAATTGATTTCGATAACTTCATCATATACGGCATCTGCGTCCGCTTCAAAAATCACGGGCTTTCTGTCTGTTCTGCCGTTCATATAGGCAAGTGTTTTTTCGTCCACGGGGAAAATGCCGTTTTTCGCGCCGCATTCAATCGCCATATTGGCAATGCAGAAGCGGTCGTCCATCGACAGGTTTTTGATGCCGTCACCCGTGAATTCCAGCGAGCGATACCGTGCACCGTCCACGCCGATTTTGCCGATTAAGTGCAAAATGACATCTTTGCCGCTGACATACTTTTGGAAATTGCCCGTAATCACGATTTTGAGCGCCGACGGGACTTTAAACCACGCCTTGCCCGAAATCATACCCGCTGCCATATCGGTAGAACCCACGCCCGTAGAAAACGCACCGAGTGCGCCGTAAGTGCAGGTGTGCGAATCCGCACCGATAACGGTGTCGCCCGAAATCACAATGCCCTGTTCTGGAAGCAGCGCGTGCTCAATGCCCATTTTGCCGACATCAAAGAAGTGTTTAATGCCGTATTCTTTGGCAAAGGTGCGCACCTGTTTGCAGTTTTCGGCGGATTTAATATCCTTGTTGGGGGTGAAGTGGTCCATCACCAACGCGATTTTGTCTTTGTTAAAAACAGAAGAAAAGCCTTTGCTTTCCATTTCGTGAATAGCAACGGGCGAGGTCACATCATTGCCCATTACCAAATCCAAATTGACTTCAATTAACTGCCCTGCCGAAACGGAGTCTACCCCCGCGTGGGCGGCAAGGATTTTTTGCGTCATTGTCATTCCCATAAACTACAATCTCCTTTTATTCCACAATACCGTTGATATTGGTGTCGCCCTTTTCGAGCGCCGTAAGCCCCGAGCGCGACAGTTCAATAATCCCGTGCTTGGTCATTTTCTCAATAAATTTGTCGATAAGCGAGGTAAGCCCCGTCAATTCTGCCGTAATGGTGGTGTGACCGATGTCCTTGACCTTGCCGCCGAAACCGTTGATGGTCTTTAACACGGCGGTACGCTGGCTGTTGGTGGCGTGCACCTTGATAAGGAGCAATTCGCTCGAAATCAACTTACCCTCGTTGAGTTTCACGACTTTAATCACATCTTCGAGTTTTGATAACTGCTGTTCCACCTGCATAAACTTGTACGGCTCCACATCGGAGACGATGGTGATGCGCGAATACAGTGGATTTTCGGTTTCGGCAACCGTTAGGCTTATCACATTGTAGCCGCGGCGTGCAAAAAGGCTTGCCACACGCAACAGTACGCCCGTACGGTTGTAAACGAGTGCCGAAAGAAAGATGCGTTCCAATTTGTTTTCCTGTTTGTTTTCTGCCATTTTTTTACCTCTTATTCTGCGGAGAACTTAAAAACTGTTGTGGAAATAAACGGGTGGTCGGGCGTAAATGCACAGGGAATGAATTCCGTGTGATTCAGCGCGTCGGGGAAATACTGCGTTTCGAGACAAAAGCCCTGCCGATAATGTAAGGGCTTGCCCGCCTTGCCAATCTGCGTCCCGTCCATATAATTGCCGATGTAGAGTTGTACGCCCGGTAAATCGGTATAGCCGCGCATCACGCGCCCCGTTTTCGGCTCGTAGACACGCGCAAACTGTTTGACAGTTCCGTCATAATTCTCGATTTGGAAATTGTGGTCATAGCCGATGCCGATTTTGAGTTGTTCGTCATCGTGGTTTACATCTCTGCCGATTTTTTTCGGCAGTCTGAAATCGAACGGCGTGCCCGCGACAGGTCGGATTTCGCCCGTCGGGATACAGTCGGTATCGGTGGGGGTGTAGGCGTCACAGAGCAACTGCAAAACATGCTCAGTAATCTGCCCGCCGTCGAAGCCCTCTAAATTAAAATAGGCGTGGTTCGTGACATTGATTGCCGTTTTGCGGTCAGGCACACATTCGTAGTGAATGGTGACGGCGTTTTCGTCATCAAACGAGAAGGTCACGGCATTTCGCACATTGCCGGGAAAGCCCTCGTTGCCGTCCGCACTGAAATAGGTGAATTTCACGGCGTTGTCGCCGACGATTTCGCTTTGCCAAACGGCTTTGGCGTATTCGTGGTTGCCGTGCAAAGTGAATTTGCCGTTGACATTTTTGGTAATTTGGTAATTTTCGCCGTCAATGGTAATGCCCTTGCCCGCAATGCGGTTGGCAACTCTGCCGACGGTGCGCCCTTGCGAATCGGTGCAAAGTTCCTGCCCCGCCATAGTGTCAAAGCCGACCAATACATCATTGAGATTGCCGTCGCGGTCCGGCACGACGATTTTATTTAAGGTTGCGCCGTAGGCAACAAGTTCAATATATGCGCCCGCGCTGTTGGTTATGGTAAAGGACGGTACTTCTACACCGTTTTCGGTTATCCCGTACAAGGTTTTTTCGATTTTCACCTGTTCCACCCCATTTTAAAACTGTTTTAATAAGTATAGTATTCACACGGCGGATTGTCAAGAAAATCGACGGTATTTTATTGACTTTTCCCCTGTTTAAAGGTATGCTTTATGATAGAATATTTTCGGGTTTCCGCTGGCATTCTTTGACAAAAAGGAAGTGAACGCTTTGGACGCGTTTTTAACACAGTTTGAATACCTCACCCGCTATTTGCTTGCGGGGATTGCGGTGTTCATTATTTTACGGTGCGTGGTGTCACTGTTCCGTCTGCGCCCGCGGCGCGAGGTAATGGCAACGCTTATGAACCTTGCCGATGACAGCGAAATTGAAATTGAAAACTGGGAAACCTCCATCGGCCGCAGTCGCTCGTGCGACATCGCATTGCGCAAATACGGCACGGTATCGCGCTTTCACGCGGTGTTGGCGCTTCGCAAAGAAGGCTGGTTCGTTTTTGACACCGAATCAAAAACGGGCGTATATGTCAACGGCGAGCAAATCCGCCGTTCTGCCGAAGTGAAGGACGGCGACACCATTTCCTTCGGCAATGCGGTGATGCGGTTTCAGTCGAACGGCTACGGTGAAGAAACAGTCGACGGCAATGTAGAGGACTTCACCTCTGCCGCGCGGCTAATCAATCTGGCGGATAACAGCGTGTTTTATTTGCACGGCAGTTGCCTGTTCGGGCGCGACCGCCACTGCAATATCTGCTTACCCGTACGCGACATCTCCCCCGAACATGCTGAAATTTATTTGGCGCGCGACGGTTGGACGGTCGCCGACTTAAACTCCGAAAACGGCACCTATTTAAACGGCGAGCTGGTGTTCGGCGCGTATCCGTTATATGACGGCGATATTGTCTCTTTGGGTGAATACAGCTTTATGTTCAGAGAATAAGAGGAATGTGCGATGAGCGAAAACAAAAAGAAAAAACGCAGAAAGGCATACCGAAAGCCCGTCAACTGGCTGTTTTTACTGCTTTTGATGACGGTGTTTCAGATTGTCTGTATGCTGCAAATTTATATAAACGGTACACAGGAAAGCACCACAACACTGTTTACGGTGTTCGGCGTGTATATCGCCGCGGAATGGATGTACTTTTTTATCTGCGGCATTCTATTACGGCGCAAGAGCTTTGAAATCGAG
>JBJEPR010000216.1:0-36537 GCA_051881335.1 Candidatus Fimenecus sp.
CGCCGACAAAAAACTTAAACAAGCGAAATATGAATTCCAAGAGAAAAAGGATAAAGCGCTCAGCGATTTAGGCGACGCCTACCAAACCTTGCTCACCAAAGAGGCAGAACTGGAGAGCGGTCAACTGCAAATCGAACAACAGCGTCAGCAGATTGAAGAACTGCGCGAGTTGTTTGATTCGGGGGACCAAAGCGTGGAAAACGGCAAGGCACAAATTGCCGAAGCGCGTGCCACGATTGACGATTTGGAACGGCAAAAGAAAGCCATTGAAGACCAAATTGCCGCAGACGAGGCAAAAATTGCCCAAATGCAAAAGGATTTGCAAGAGGACGCACCGTACATATCCGACGACGAATATTATCAGCGCAGTATGGAGATTATCCGCGCGACGGCGACGGTAGAATATTATAAAAATCAACTGCCGGCGATTGAACAGAGTATTGCCGATATGAATGACCGCGTGACTACGGCGGAGCAGTTTATTGAGGATTATCCGGCGGCGGCTGCTGCCGCGCGCGTGAAAATTGCAGAGGGCGAAGCAAAGCTCGAAGAAGCTGAAAAGGAAATTCAGGACGGCGAAATTGCATTAGAACGCGCCAAAGAGGATTACGAGCTGGCGGTGGAGGACACCGAAGCGGAAATCAACGCCGCACAGGAAAAGCTGGACAAATCCGAGGACGAAATCAACAATGTGCAGCTGCCGAAATGGCACATTTTAGACCGCACCTCCATTCAGAGCTATGCCTCCTACAAAAACGATGCGGAGGGCATCAGCGCCGTCGGTACGGTGTTCCCGATTATCTTCTTCTTGGTGGCGGCGCTCGTCTCCTTAACCACCATGACGCGTATGGTCGAAGAGGAACGCACGCAAATCGGCACCTTAAAAGCACTCGGCTATAAAAAATCCGCAATTACGGCAAAATTCGTTTGGTACGCGCTGTTGTCCACGATGCTCGGCAGTGTTGTGGGCGTGGTGCTCGGCGAATCGCTGTTGCCGTATGTGATTATCCGCACCTACAAATCCGCGTCGTATATCCATTTGACGCAAACCGTGGTACAGCCGCATATTCTCAATGCGGTTGCGGCAACAGTGCTCGCGTTGCTGGCAACTGTCGGCGGCGCTGTGGCGGCGAGTGCGCGCGTGCTTTCCGAAAGCCCTGCGGCGTTAATGCGTCCCGAAGCCCCGAAAATCGGCAAACGCACCTTTATTGAGGATATCGACTTTATTTGGATGCGCCTGAATTTTGCGCAAAAGGCGGCGTGCCGCAACCTGTTCCGCTATAAAAAGCGGCTGTTTATGACGATACTCGGCGTGGCGGGCTGTATGGCGCTGTTGCTTGCGGGCTTCGGCATTCGGGACTCCGTGGAAATGGTGCCCGAAAAGCAGTATGACCGTATTTTCAGTTATCAAGGCACTGTCGGGGCAGATACCTCCCTTTCCCGCGCGGAACGGCGGCAGCTGCTGTCTAAAGTGGCTTCCGTAGAGGGCGTGACGGAGTATTTGCAAACCAAGAGCATCGTTACCTACGCCGAAACCGAAAAAGGCGAGACCTCGGCCTATTTGATTGTGCCGCAGGATACGGCGAAGCTCAGCGAATATGTGCATTTGCGCGAAGCGCGCTTCCCGCATGACGATGTCACGCTTTCGGACGACGGGATTTTAATTACCGAAAAATTCGCAAAAACCTTGGGCGTATCGGCGGGCGATATGATTACCATAAAAGAGGACGAAACCGCCGAGCCGGTCGGCGATGTGCGCGTGGCGGGCGTTGTAGAAAATTACTTAAACAACTATATTTATATGACGCCCAATATCTATAAGGCGCTGTACGGCGAAACCGCGTCGCTCAACGCCGCGCTGATTAAGGTAGACCCGAGCGCCGATACCAATGCCGTGGCAGAGGATTTGCTCGACATTAACGGCGTGACCTCGGTTTCGATGAACGCGACCACACAGGCGCAGGTCAACAGTATGCTCGGCAATCTGAATGTGATTATCGTGCTGATGATTTTGGCGGCGGGGCTCTTGGCGTTTATCGTGCTTTATAATCTCAACAATATCAATATTACCGAGCGCCGCCGAGAGCTTGCTACCTTAAAGGTCTTAGGCTTCTACCCCGGAGAATTGGCGGCGTATGTCTACCGCGAAAATGTCATTTTGACGCTGTTCGGCACGGTTTTGGGTATTTTGCTCGGCTTTGTACTGCACTGGTTTGTGATGCAAACCGTGGAAACCGAAATGGTGATGTTCGGCGCGGAAATGCGCTTTACAAGCTATCTGTTCGCCGTGCTCCTAACCATCGTGTTCGCAGTGCTTGTGAACGCATTGATGTATTTCCGCTTGAAAAAGATTGATATGATTGAATCTTTAAAATCCGTGGAATAATTAAAAACCGATGTCTGCAAGCGTGGACATCGGTTTTTTGTACTTTGGGGACTTTTCACAAGTTTCTTACAAAAGAATTAAGATTTTCGTGTTCGCTTGACTTTGCACTTCAAATGCGGTATAGTGCAGTTCCCGATAGGAGGGTATATTTGCCGTTCGGCAGTAAGGTGTGGTTGTATGCAAAAGAAAACCAAAATTATAATAGGTATTGTTGCGGCGGTAGTGGCGGTTGTGGTTTTGATTCCCGGGGTCGTTTTTGGCGTTGAGGCACTCAAAACGGTAATTCGAGATTCTGCACCTGCCAACTATTATATGGATGCATGGGGGATTGCATTTCCCGAATCTGCGAAAGAGACTTATTCCTGTAAGACAGACGGGCGCGACTGGTGTGGATATAACATCTATACAATCGAACCCGAGGACGATGCAGCATTTGCCGATTATGCGACCGACCCTATCGAGCCGAAAGAACTAGAAAAAATGACAGCGATATTAGACCGTGTGCAAGTACCCGAAGAACAGCGACCGAATTTGGAACAGGTGAATCAGTGGAAACACTTCGGGGAAAACGAAAGCCTTGTTTCGGTAGAGGATATATATATGGATAATTTATATGTCCTGTATGATAGACAAAGCTATACAGTATATACGCTTATAAGTCATAGGTAGAGCGCAAAAGAAAACAGTCGATTTAAAAAAGTGTGGAATAATTCCGTATTTTTTGTAAAAAAATATCATATCTTGTATAAACTGCATATTGCAATTTACCACAAGATATAGTATACTTTCGTTACAAACCAAACGAAATGTACGACTGACGGAATCCGAAAAGGAACGCAGAACAACTGCGGGGGAGTACAGCTTCGTATTTTGTGCCGACCGTCTGGGCAATCTTGCATAGAGATTGCCCTTTTTCTATGCAAGCGTTTATATAAAGGAGAACAATATGGATTTCAAAGCTTGGAACGGATTTAAAACAGGGGAGTGGAACGAAAAAATCAATGTGCGCGATTTCATTCTGCGCAATTATACCCCTTATTTGGGGGAAGCCGACTTTTTGGCAGGTCCTACCGCGCGGACAAGCGCGTTAATGGAAAAATGCAACGAGTTTTTTAGAGCGGAACGCGAAAAAGGCGGCGTTTTAGATGTCGATACCGAAACCGTATCGTCTTTGGTGACGTATAACGCGGGCTATATCGACAAGGAAAACGAGCTGATTGTCGGCTTGCAGACCGACGCACCCTTAAAACGCGGCGTAAACCCCTTCGGCGGCATTCGTATGGCGAGAAGTGCCGCAAAAGCCTACGGGTACGAGCTTTCCGACACCATCGAGGAAGAATTTCGCTACAAAACCACCCATAACGACGGTGTGTTCCGCGCCTATACCGACGAAATGCGCGCCGTGCGCCATATCGGGCTGTTGACAGGACTGCCCGACGCCTACGGCCGCGGCAGAATTATCGGCGACTACCGCCGTGTGGCGCTGTACGGTGTAGATGTGCTGATCGAAGAAAAGAAAAAAGACAAAGATGCATACGGACAGAAAAATATGGACGCGGATAATATTCGCCAATGCGAGGAGCTGTATCAGCAAATCCATTTTTTGGAATTGCTCAAAGAAATGGCGAAAATGTACGGCTATGACATCAGCCGTCCGGCGGAAAATGCCCGCGAAGCGGTGCAGTGGCTGTATTTCGGCTATCTTGCCGCGATTAAAGAGCAAAACGGCGCGGCAATGTCTTTGGGGCGCACCAGCACCTTCCTCGATATTTATATGGAACGCGATCTTCAAAACGGCACGCTGACTGAAGAGGGCGCGCAGGAACTGATGGACGATTTTGTGATGAAACTGCGTTTGGCGCGCCATTTGCGCACGCCCGAATACAACGAACTGTTCGGCGGCGACCCGATGTGGATTACCGAAAGCATCGGCGGGCAAAGCACAGACGGGCGCACGCTGGTCACGAAAAACTCTTACCGTGTGCTCAATACCCTTTACACCCTCGGACCTGCGCCCGAACCGAATTTGACGGTGCTTTGGTCCGACCAACTGCCCGCACCGTTTAAGAAATTCTGCGCCAAGGTTTCGATTGATACCGACTCCATTCAGTATGAAAACGACGATGTAATGCGCCCGATTTACGGCGACGATTATGCGATTGCCTGCTGTGTTTCGGCAATGCAGGTCGGCAAGCAGATGCAGTTCTTCGGCGCACGATGCAACCTTGCCAAATTGCTGTTGCTCGCGATTAACGGCGGCTATGACAATATGTCCGAACAGCGCGTCGGGCCGCAAATGGAGCCCGTCAAGGGCGACACGCTCGATTATGCCGATGTGGCGGGGCGGTTTTCCGTCTATCTTTCGTGGCTGTGCAGGCTGTATGTCAACACGATGAATGTCATTCACTATATGCACGACAAATACGCCTACGAAAAAATCCAAATGGCACTGCACGATACCGATGTGACGCGCTTTATGGCGTTCGGCGTGGCGGGGCTTTCCGTTGCGGCGGACAGTCTGTCGGCAATTCTGTACGCCAAGGTGCACCCTGTGCGCGATGAAAACGGCTATGTAGTCGATTTTGTAACCGAGGGTGAATTTCCGACCTACGGCAACGATGATGACCGTGTGGACTTTATTGCAAAATCCTTACTCGAAAGCACGATTACGGAACTGCGCAAAACCCCGACCTACCGCAATGCAATTCACACCCTTTCGGCGCTGACAATTACCTCGAATGTGGTATACGGCAAAAAGACGGGCAGTACCCCCGACGGCAGAAAGAAAGGCGAGCCGTTTGCACCGGGTGCAAACCCGATGCACAACCGCGAAAAGAACGGTGCGCTGGCGTCCTTAAACTCCGTGGCAAAAATGCCGTACGATTCGTGCCGTGACGGGATTTCCAACACCTTTTCCATTGTGCCGCAAGCGCTCGGCAAAACCGAGGGGGAGCGTGCGGACAATTTGGTGTCCATTTTAAACGGCTATTTCAACAATAAAGCACATCACATCAATGTCAATGTGCTGAACCGTGAAATGCTGATGGAAGCGTACGAAAATCCCGAAAAATATCCGAATCTGACCATTCGTGTGTCGGGGTATGCGGTGAACTTCCATAAGCTGTCGCGTGAACAGCAAAAAGAAGTGATTATGCGCACCTTCCACAGTGCGATGTAATACAAAAAAGAATATGGGGGAGAAATGATGAAACAGGAATTAAACGAAATGCAGGTGCGTTCGGCGCTGTCCGCGATTGCGGGTACGGAGCCAAACGGGATTATCATTGCGGCGACCGAGGTGAAAGCTAGCGACGCGGCTGTGGGGGCGGCGTTCGGAGCGATTGGCTCTGCCATTCATAAGGCGGTGTCCAGCCGTCCGGATTTTCACATCATTCACCGCACGGCAATGGGGCTTTACTTCTTGCCGGTCTACAACAAAAAATCGGAATATGTCCTTGTGCCGGCGGAAAACTTCTTCATTCCGCACGCACAAATCGCGCAAATGACGGTTGTGCGCGGTCTGTTCGGCGGAATGCGGATTGATATTAAACTGCAAAACGGGCAGACTTTTCAGTTTAACGGCAATCAAAAAATAAAAGCGGTACCGTTCCAAGCGGAAAACTTCCCGAAGTTTTATGCATTTTACGAGGAACAAAGCCGCAAAAAACAGCGGAACAATAAAGTGCTTGTCGGTGTGCTTGCGGCAATTTTTGTGCTGTTAATCGGGTTTATTGTTTTTGTACCGGATGCAGAGCCTGTTGATGACGCAAGTCCGGCGGTAGGGGACAGCGTATATGCAATGGAAACGCATTTGATTGCAGATACGGTGTCGCTGGAAGTTCCCAAGGATTTTCAACCGATGACCGCCGAGGAAATTGCGGAATATGACCCCGAGGACGGCATTATTGCGGGCTTTGCACCCGTTGCGGACGATGTGTGCGTATTGGTTTCGCGCGTGGCGACGGATTGGACAGATGAGGATTTGGCTTCCGCCTACGAGCAAGAAAAACCCGAACAGGACGAAACATATACGGTGGAATTGACGACTTCAAGCAACGGTGTGTGTATGCTGGTGACCAAAGAGACGGTGCCCGTCCAAAATACAACGGTCTATGCCGCCACCGCGTATTTCGTTGCGGACGGGTATTTGTATCAGGTAATGTATAACTGTGCCGGCTCTGCCGCCGAAAAATGGGGCGATGCGGATAGCGCGGTCATAGGGTCTATCCAACTCCCCAATCTTACCGAAACGAAAGTGTATATAGTCCCGACAGAGGCAGAATAATTCATTGGCTAAGCATATATAATGATAAGCGCCCCGCTGTTTCATACAAAAACAGCGGGGTGCATTTGGTTTAATTTGAATTTGTATATTCAATCGTAGGGGCGGATGACCTCGTCCGACCGTGGATTTTGATTTGATTTTGCCCCTCCGTCACGGCTACGCCGTGCCACCTCTCCAATGAATGGGGAGGTTTGCGGAACGGTCAAGACCGTTCCCTACGCACGAAATGCATTTTTTAGGGTAGGGCAGGGCTTGCCACCGCCGTTAATTCACCGTTCCCAACGCGACAAAACAAAAAACCGCCTGACACAGTAAAAGCTGCGTCGGGCGGTTTTGGTTCTACGGTTATTCCCCTTGATACACAAATACAATTCGCACATCGGGATAGTCTGTCATATACAGTTCGGCACTTTCGACGGTGTTTCCGTTTTCATCAATGGCTTTGAATTGGCTTACCGTAACGGCTTCGCGGATTTGCGCTTCTGCCGTTTTCCCAGTTGGAAACCGCCTTTTGACTGGCATGTAAAAATTCTGCCGACTGGGGTTGTGTCAAGTCGCGGTCTTCCCATAGCCCGTGTAAGCGTTCACCATATGTCATTTCCGCTACCTCATTTTTACTTTTTCGGAAGCGGATTTGGTGTGTTGGTAAAGCCCAAAAGATAATCAGCGGAAATATTGTAAAACCTACAAAGTTGCACCAATTTATCAATCGGAAGTTTTCGCTTTCCGCTTTCATACAACTGATATTGTTGCCGCGTAATGCCGAGCATAATGGCAACGGCTTCCTACTTTAAATCTCGGTCTTTTCGCAAATCTTCCATACGCTGTGTGTAATGCATATCTATAACCGCCTTTTATGCAAATTACGATTTGTCGGTTATGCCCAACAGATAGTCCGCTGATACGCCGAAGAATTTGGCATATTTGATTAAAATATCGTAAGGCGGCTCGTTTCTGCCGTTTTCCCAGTTGGAAATCGCCTTTTGACTGGTGTGTAAAATTTCTGCCAACTGGGTTTGTGTCAGGTCACGGTCTTCCCGCAGTCCTCGCAAGCGTTCGCTATATGTCATTGCTCTCACCTCTATACATAGTGTATCGTAGAACAAAACGGGCTATTGACATTTAGACCAAAAAGTTCTAAAATAAAAAAACAGAGGTGATTTAATGCGTACTATCTTGGAACAATTATATCGCGGGGAATTAGACGGCTCGGTGCAATATGTTCGAGCCGACACAAGCGAGGCGGTGCGAGAATATAAAACACTGTTACATCGGCAAACCGATTGTATGGATACATTACTGAACTTGCTTTCCGAACAGGAAAAAGCCGTCTTTCAAAACTATGAACAAGCGGCAACAGCGGTCGCTTTATTTGAAAAAGAGGAGAATTTTATTTCAGCGTTTCGCTTGGGTGCGAAAATGATGTTGGATATTCTGTCGGATACGGACGGTGCGCTGACCAATTTTGCGGGGACAGAGTAGATTTTGCGCATACCGCAAAATCGTCATTACAACGGGGCGTCGAGTTACGGCTGCGCCATTTCTGCCAGCGGCAGTAAATTGGAAATATCAGGTGCGCTGTTGCCTGTTTCTCATTTGGAAACCGCTTTATCGGTGAGATGTAATTCCTCCGCCAACTGCTTTTGGCTCAGTCCGAGCGCCTTGCGCCGTTCGGCAATAAACTTGCCTGTATCTTGATTGTTCATTCTGCCGCTTCCGTTTCTGTTTTTAGTATAGCACAACCTGTAAAAAAACGCACTCCACCGTCAGTAGAGTGCGCGTTTCTTTCTGATTTTTTACACAATCAATTCCCGATTTTTGTAGGTAAAAAAGTCACGGGTGCTCGGAATGCCGTTTTCCGAAAGAATTTGTTGCACGGCGTCCTCCAACACGGTTTCCTCACTGCCGCAGGTGATGCACAGCGAGATTTTGTCGCCGTATCCTGTCGCCGCGGCGTTGATACTGCCGCGCCCGGGACCTAAATACATTTCAAACCGTTCCAAATCGTCTTTGACCTCAGCGGGCAGGGTTTGATAGCCCACATTGGAAAGCGTGGTGGTGATGCTGTTGCCTGCAACATGGCGGTAGCCTTTGCGCACCACCCATTCACGCAACGCGCGCGGGGAATATCTTACCGCGAAGTTATTGGTGCCGCGGTAGGCGAGGGTAATGCCCCTTTGCAATGCCTCGGGCGCAGACGCCGTTTGCATCAGGCAATGAATTTGCTTTGTCATCGTTTCCAAATCCACGGCATTTTCTTTCGTTGTGCGCAAATTCCCATAAAACACAAAATTGCGTTGCGAATTGGAATGATATTGCTTGCGCAAATCTATCGGTGCGGAAATTGTAACCGGCAAATCGCTGTTCTTCGCGTCTGTCTCTCGGAAAATTGCCAACGCCAGCGCCCCGCAGAGCATATCGTTTACGGTTAAACCACGCGGTTTGGTAAAGGCTTTTGCCTCGTTTAAATCGATTGAAATGCACGAAAAACGCGCCACCCAATAGTCTGTCGGATAGGACAAATGCAATTTGTAGGACTCTTTTTCAAACAGTTTTGCCGCTTTGGAGCGCTTGTAGTACATTTTGTACGGGTCTTTGAGCGCTTCCGCATCGGGCAAGGGCGCAGAGACAGGCGGCAAGCCTTTTGCGAGCAGAAAATAGTCCGCCATCAGCGCCGCCAAAAAGCGGATACCCGCGCCCGCGTCGCCGTTGCCGTGATAAGCGTCCATTGTGACGCGGTTGCCGCGTACATACAGGCGAAACGACGGTTTGTCGGTATCGTACATTGCGGGCATTCTGAAAAACGGCTCGCCCTCGGTTACTACATCAAAATTCGTGGCGGGCACATGGCAGTAACCGAAAAAGGTGCGCTCCAAATGCGAGCACATAATCGGAAAACGCGGCGCAATCCCGCGCACTGCCTCCCGCAAAATCTCGGGATGAACAGGGGCTTTTGCCACAGCAGACAGACGGTATATTAAGCCGCCGAGCGCCGGATACATCACAGATACGGAATCGGTTTCATAACGCACGGACATAACATACCCTCCTGTCTGTTTTATTTTTCCGTGTGTGCTTATTGCATCGCCTTTACGGCGTCGAATTCATCGGTAATGGATTTATCGGGTGCTTTGGTGAGCAGAGAAACCACCACAATCGCCAAAGAAGAAAGCAGGAACGCGGGCAGAAGCTCATAAATGTTGAGCACCGGGCTGAGCTTTGCAATGATGTATTTCCAAATAAATACCATTGCGCCGCCGGTGACCATACCGGCAATCGCACCCGCTTTGTTGGTGCGCTTCCAGAACAGCGAGAAGAGCACCAACGGCCCGAATGCCGCGCCGAAGCCCGCCCACGCAAAGGAAACTACGCGGAAAATTGAACTGTTTTCATCGAGCGCAATGATGACGCCGATAACCGAAATAAGAACAACGGAAATGCGCGCAATCACCATCGCTTTTTTCTGCGAAAGGTTGACCTTGAAGAATGAAATGAAAATATCCTGTGAAGCAGAGGACGAAGCCGCCAGCAGTTGCGAATCCGCCGTGGACATCGTTGCCGCCAAAATACCCGACAGGATAACACCTGCGACAAGTGCGGGGAAAATGCCGTATGTACTTAACAGTTTGGAAATTTCAATAATGATGCGCTCGCCGTCAAAGCCGCCTTCTAACACGCCCGCGCCAATCATACCGACGCCGACCGTGCCGATGAAAATAGCGACCGCCATGGAGATAACCACCCAAACCGAAGCAATTCTGCGCGAGGTTTTGAGTTTCTTGGAATCTTCAATCGCCATAAAACGCAGGAGAATGTGGGGCATACCGAAATACCCCAAGCCCCACGCCAGTGTGGAAACAATGGTTAAGCCGCCGTAGGGCGTTGTGCCGCCTGCACCGTCGCCGGTCGAGGTCAGGCTGAAATAGGCCGGCAACTGCGAAGCATTTTCAATGACCGCGTGGAAGCCGCCCGCTTGTGAAACGCCGAAGCCGACCACCACAAACAGCGCGACCGTCATCACAATCGACTGGATAAGGTCGGTGGTCGAAGCGGCGGAAAAACCGCCGAGCGTGGTGTAAAGCACAATGACCACGGCGCTGACAATCATTGCAATTTGATAATCCACGCCGAACAGCGAGGAGAACAGCTTGCCGCAGGCGGAAAAGCCCGAAGCGGTATACGGCACAAAGAAAATAATGATAATCAGCGCCGCAATCAGGCTTAACACCTTGGCATTGTCGTGAAAGCGCTTTGCGAAAAACTCCGGAATGGTCACAGCGTTGATTTTGTGCGAATACAAGCGGATACGCTTTGCCACCAACAGCCAGTTGACATAGGTGCCGATGGCAAGTCCGACCGCCGTCCACGAAGCCTCTGCAATACCATACACAACAGCAAGCCCCGGAAGTCCCATCAAAAGGTACGAGCTCATATCCGACGCCTCGGCGCTCATCGCGGTTACCAGCGGGCCTAATTTTCTGCCCCCGAGGTAAAAATCGTCGGTGTTTTTGTTCTTTTTGGAGTACCAAGCCCCAATCCCCACCATAAGCGCCAAATACAAAACAATGGCGATGATGATACAAATTTGCGCGGTTGTCATAAAACTCCTCCTGATTTGCGGCGGAAATTCCCCCACTTTTAAAAATACCTTAATAGTATACTAAAATTCGGATGGTTTGTAAAGTTTTACTTTTTTCGCGCTTGTAATGAGAAAGACGCTTACAAAACACAGTTTGTCCGCGATTTTGTAAAAAAACAGAAAAAATCCCGACGCGGGGAAGCGTCGGGAAAGGTTTTATCCCAAATGAAAAATTTATTTCGTGCGTAGGGGGCGGCGAACTCGACCGCCCCGTTTGTCATTCTGAGGCAAAGCCGAAGAATCTCATTTCACATATGATTACTTTGTTGTTTTTGAGATCCTTCGCTTCGCTCAGGATGACAAATTTTATTTGGCTTGTAGGAGCGAACTGTGTCCGCCTGTGGATTTTGCTGTGATTTTGCGGAACGGTCAAGACCGTTCCCTACGCGCACGCCGTATCATTTGCGCGTACCTTCACGCATCTTTATTCGTACAAATACACTCTTGCCTCATACGGGCGCAGGGCGCAGATATTCGGCTTTGCGGGGGCGTCTTGATAGTTGCACAGCAACAACTTGCCCTTGGTCAAATCAAAGCCTGCGGGGGCGCGGAAGGTTTTGGTTTCGTCCGCGAACGAGCAAATGACGAGCGCCTTTTTACCCTCGTAAGTGCGTTCATACACATAAAAATCGTCGCTTTCGGGGAAATGCTCCTTATAATCGCCGTAAATGAAAATTTTGTTTTCCTTGCGGACTTTAAACAGCTTGCGGTAGTAGTTGAGAATGGAGTCTTTGTCTTTTTCCTGCTGTTTAACATTGATTTCTTTGTAATTCGGATTGACCGAAAACCACGGCTCAGCACTCGAGAAGCCCGCATATTTGGATTTGTCCCACTGCACAGGCGTGCGCGCGTTTTCACGGCTGGTGCGGTTGGCGATTTCCAAATATTTCGCGTCGGAAAAGCCGAATTTCTTAAACAACCGTTCATTGTTAAAGGTCACAACATCTTTGAATTGGTCTACGCTGTCAAGATGATTGTTGAGCATACCGATTTCCTGCCCCTGGTAGACAAACGGCGTGCCGCACTGCATATAGCACATTGTGGCGAGCATTTTGCCGCTTTCTTTCCAGAATTTCTCATTGCCGTAACGGCTGATAATGCGCGGGTGGTCATGGTTTTCAAGGTACAGCGCGTTCCAAGACCTGCCGTTCAAATTGTACTGCCAACTGCTGAACGCCTTTTTCATCTTTTTGAGGTTGAACGGCGTGCAAAGCGTGTCGGTAATAAAGCAGTCCGCCTGCATATGGTCAAAGGAAATCATCATATCGAGCACTTTGTCGTCGCCTGCGGTGTATTTTAATGCGTCTTTGGAATTTGTCATCGGGGATTCGCCGACCATAAAGCAGTCGTAATCTTTCATAATATCTTTACGGAATTCCGTCAGATATTCGTGGCAGTGCGGCCCTTTGTTGTAATGCTCCACGCCCGTGGCAATCGGCAACGGGAAGCCGTCCGGCAACCCCTCTTTTTTAGAAATAAAGGTGATAACATCTTCACGGAACCCGTCTACGCCCATATCCAACCAAAAGCGCATAATACTTTTGACTTCTTCACGCACTTTGGGGTTATCCATATTGAGGTCCGGCTGTCCTTTGGCGAACACATGCAAATAATATTCGTCTAAATCCTTGTTGTATTCCCATGCGCCGCCCTCAAAGGTCGAAAGCCAGTTGTTCGGCGGCTTTTTGCCGTTTTTGCCCTTGCCTTTGCGCCAAAAATAGTAATCGTGGTAGGGGTTATCCTTCCCCTTTAAGCTCTCTTGAAACCATTGGTGCTCGGTGGAAGTATGGTTAACCACTAAATCCATCAGCACTTTCATACCGCGTTCGTGCGCGCCGTCAAGCACTTGCTTGAACAAATCCAAATCGCCGTAATCTGGCGAAATATTTTTGTAATCGGCAATATCATAACCGTAGTCGCAGTTGGGCGAGGGGTACAGCGGTGAAAACCAAATGGCGTCCGCGCCCAAACTCTTGATATAATCAAGTTTTTCAAGCACACCCTGTAAATCGCCGATACCGTCGCCGTTGCCGTCTTTAAACGAGCGCGGCCAAATCTGATAAATGACTGCTTCTTTATACCATTCGTTTTTCAAAATAAACACACTCCTCGCCGAATTTAGAATATAAAACCAGTATAGCACACGGCGCGTATAAAAACAATGTTCGTTTTGAATGAATAATTTCATGGGAATTTGTGAAAAAATAAACGAATTTATTTGCAAAAGCGGCAATAGTTTTGGCGAAATACCATTTGTCTTTTTAGATAATCGTGCTATAATACAATCCGGTAAGATTTATATCGTTTTTTTCGGGAGGTCTTTTTGTGGAAAATGCATTGCGTATGATTGTGGAGGCAGACCGCGCCGCGCGCAAAGAGGTAGAGCAGGCAAAGCTCCGCCGAGAGAACTTAACGGCGGAACTGACGCAAAGCAAGGCGGAAATCAACCGTCAGCATCAGGAAAATGCCGAAAAGACCGTGGAAAAGGTGCGCGTCAATATGCAGACGAAAGTGCAAACGGCGGTTGCGGCGCTGGACAAAAAAACCGCGGAGCAGGCGTCGCGTATGCAAGCACTATATGATGAAAAAAGCGACGAATGGGTAGAAACGATTTTTCACGCGGTCACGAAATAATACACGGGAAACGATTTCGGAAAGGAGCACAACCGTATGGGCAAAGCCATCTCCTCGCTGTCCGCCAATGCAATCTCTGCAAAGGCGCACGCGATGTATGCAGAGCTGCTCTCAGAAGCGGATTATGAAGCGCTTGCCGCCTGCCGCACCGTGACGGAGGCGGCGGGGTATTTGCGTACACATACGGCTTACGGGCAAGTATTTGCCGCCTTGCCGAACGGCAAAGTGCATCGTGTCCGCGTGGAAGCGGCGGTGAACCGCCAAATGCAGGAGCGCATTGCTTCACTTTGCAGCTGTGCGCGTTCTCTCGGGCAGGAATTACACCGCATTTTCCTGCTTCGTGCCGATATCGACTGCATTTTACTTTGTGCGGATTATCTCGACTCTGACAGCGTCGGGGAATACGCGGTGCATCTGCCGCCGTTTTTCCGCGACAATACGGAAATCGATGTGGCGGTGCTGGAACGCGCCCGCTGTCCCGAGGATTTGTTGCGGGGATTGCGCGGTACGCGGTATGAACCGTTGGTCGAAAAAATGGAAAACAGCGTTTCGGGCTTTGGCGTGCCGTTGCTCGAAAACAGTTTATATGAATATTTGTATACACAGGCAAAAGAAATTATCGAAAACAATTTTTCGGGGCGCGACCGCGCGCAGTTGCTCGATTTCTTCCGTATGCGCGCCGATATGAAAACGGTTGAGAGTATTTACCGGCAAAAACGGTATTTCCGTGCGGACCTTTTACCGCAAAACGGCAGTTTTTTTAGTTCCAAGGTCACTTCCTTTACGCCGCGCGAGCTGGAAGAAATGATACACGCCGAAACGGCGGAGGCGGTGCTCGATACCGTTCGCAAAACCCGCTACGGCAAATATCTGCCGCAGTCAGACGATATTATTGAACGCAAAACCCAGCTTTTACAGTTAAAAATCAATCAAAAGAATATGCGCTATTCCACTTGCCCACAGCTCGTGATGCTCAGTTTTATCGGCATTATCGAAAACGAGGCGCGCAATGTAACGCATATCATCGAGGGAATACGGTATCATCTGCCGTCCTCGGAGATTTCAGCCCACTTGATACAATCAAAAGAACAATAATTTTGTCGGAAAGGAGATGGAGCAAAATGGCTGTTGAAAAAATGAAGCTGATGAAGCTCAGCGGCAGTTTGGAACAGCTTTCCGACTTGAGCGAGCAAATCTGCGCATTGGCGTGTTTTGAGGCGGACAGTGCGTCAAAGTATATTTCGGCGTCGATGGGCTTTGTCCCGTTTGTCGAGGAAAATCCGTATGCAAATGCGCTGGCACGACTTCGTGAGATTGCGAAATCCGCGGACTTTACCTTGGAACTGTGCACGGACGAAGCAGACAGCGCCTTTGCCGGTGTAGACGATAAGTATCTTGCATCTGTGCAGAAAAAGGTGTCGGATTTGTATGCCGAAAAAAATGCGCTGTTGGAGCAAAAGGCGGCGTGCGAAGCGGGCATTGAGAAATACGCGCACTTTAAAGGTATGGAGGTAGACCTTGACCAGCTGACGCAATGCGAATTTGTGAAAGCACGGTTTGGGCATCTGCCGAAAGAGAGCTATCAAAAACTGCAAACCGTATTTCGGGATAACCCGTACGCCTTTTTCTACCCCTGTTCGGAGGACAAAACCGAGTATTGGGGCGTATATTTTGCCCCTGCCGATATGGTGAATGAAATCGACGGTATTTTTGCCTTTTTACTGTTTGAGCCGTTTGAGGTGCCCGGTGCGGCAGGCACGGTGGACGAGGTTGTGGAGGAGTTTCAGCACAGCATTGAAATTATCACAAGCCAACTTGCGGACTGTGACGCACAGCTGAAAGCCCTGTGGGAGACGGAAAAAGACCGCTGTAACCACATTTACACCTATTTGGTGCATCAAAATGCCGTGTACGGCTTGCGAAGCTACGCCTTGCACAATGACAAGTATTTTATGTTGGTCGGCTATGTGCCTGCGTCCGATGAAGCGCGCTTCCGCGAAGCGGTGCAAGCTCTCGGCGGCGAGATTACTTTGGAAACGGAAGACCCGCCCGAGGACGGGAAAATTACCGTTCCCGTCAAAATGAAGTCGGGTTTTCGCCCGTTACGCTTTTTGGTCGAGCCGTATAAATACTATGTGGATATGTACGGTACGCCCGCCTATTCCGATATTGACATCACGCCGTTTGTCGCGATTACCTACACAATCCTGTTCGGTATGATGTTTGGTGACCTCGGGCAGGGGGCGGTGTTGGCGCTTGTCGGCTTTTTGATGTGGAAACTCAAAAAAATGGAACTCGGCAAAATCCTCATTCCCTGCGGCATTGCCTCGATGTGCTTCGGCTTTTTGTTCGGCAGTGTGTTTGGGTATGAAGAAATGCTTGACCCCGTGTACCAAGCACTCGGTTGGAGCGGCAAGCCGATGTCCGTAATGGACAGTATCAACACCGTTTTGCTCATTGCTATCGCGATAGGCGTGGGGCTGATGGTGGCGGCAATGCTTTTGAATATTTATGCCTGTGTAAAGCGCAAAAAATTCGGTGAAGCACTGTTCAGCCAAAACGGTGTGGTCGGATTGTTGTTGTATCTTGCAGGGTGCAATCTTGCCTCGGGCTTTATGGGCGGTCCCGCACCGCTTCCCAATTCCGTGGCAGGTGTGATTTTGGGCGTTTGCGCGGTGCTGTTGATGTTTAAGGAAATCCCCATCGGCATTATCGACAAACACCCCGATTGGAAGCCCGAAAGTGTGATGGACTTTGTTTTACAAAATCTATTTGAACTGCTCGAATACATTCTTTCCTATCTTTCCAACACCGTTTCGTTTTTGCGTGTCGGCGCATTCGTGCTGGTGCACGCGGGTATGATGATGGTGGTTTTCTCCCTCGCGGGCGAAAGCGAAAATCTGTTTGTCATTATTTTAGGCAATATTTTGGTCATTGCACTGGAAGGGCTGTTAACCGGTATTCAGGCATTGCGTCTGGAATATTACGAGATGTTCAGTCGGTTCTATGAGGGCGGCGGCAAGGCGTTTGTTCCCGCTTCTCTTAACGAAATACAAACCAATTCATAAAACCTTTGGAGGAAATTGTTATGACAACCGTATTTTATCTTTTGTTGATTTTGGCGCCGTTCGCATTGCTATTCACCGCGTTTTCCGTGGTGAAAAAGAAAAACGAGGGCAGACCGCTCAAAAAGGCGTTTTCCGTGAATATTGCCACCTTTGCCGTGCTGACGGTATTGATGTCCGTTTTGTGCATCAATGCCTTTGCGGCAAATGACGACGCGGCAACGCCCGCACAGACGCAAACCGAAGAAACCGCACAGGCAGAGGAAGTTTCCGATAATTCCAAAGGCTTAGGGCTTTTGGCGGCGGGCTTGGTAACCGGTCTTGCGGGTATCGGCGGCGGTATCGCCGTGGCGGCAGGCGCACCGGCGGCGATTTCTGCAACGGCGGAAAATCCGAAATCCTTCGGTAAATCCATCATTTTCGTTGCCCTCGGTGAATCTATCGCGCTGTACGGCGTGGTTATTTCCATTTTGATACTCAATAAGGTCTGATCGTATGAAATTCTTTCTCATCAGCGACAATGTGGACTCGATGATTGGTATGCGCCTTGCAGGCGTGGAGGGGGTGCGCGTCGATACCGCGCAAGCGGCGCAAAACGCCTTTTTGAAAGCCATGGCAGACCCCGAAATCGGCATTTTGCTGGCGACGCCCAAAGCAGCGGCGCTTTGTCCCGAAACCGTCAGCGAGTTGCGACAGAGTAACCGTCCGCTGTTTGTGATTATTCCCGATGCGGACGGCGTCGGTGCGGCGGGAGACAGCATTACGCAGTATATCCGCGAGGCTGTCGGCGTGAAAATTTAAAGTTAGAGGTGCCCGAAAATGGAAGCAACCGCAAAAAATACCGAGGCGTTTTTGCAATCTATCCGTACCCTTGCGGCGGCGGAGTGTGAACGCATCGACCGTGAAACCGAAAGCGTCCGCGCAGAACGGTTGCAGGCGATGCAGACCGACGCGCGCAAGCGGTATAAATCGTATATGGAATATGAGGCGGCGCGGATTCGTGCCGAAGCCAACCGTGAAATATCGGGGAAAGGCGAGGAGACGCGCAAAACGCTTTCCGATTTGCGTGCAACGCTTTCAAAAAAGGTTTTTGACCGCGTCAAGGCAAAAATCGAAGTGTATACCAAAACAGACGCATATCTTGAAAAACTGCTTGCCGGCGTGCGCGAAATCGCCGCACTGTTTCCGGACGGCGATACTGAGCTGTTTATCGCCCCGCATGATGCGGACAAAGTCGCCGCTATAAAAGCGGCATTCGGCGCACCGTGTACCGTCACGATAGCAGAGGAGATTGTGCTCGGCGGCGTCAAGGCGCTCGACCGCAAAACCCATCGTCTTGCCGACAATACATTGGATACCGCGCTGGAAGCGCAAAAAGCGTGGTTTCTTGAAAATTCCGGACTTTCCGTTGAGGAGTGATTGCAGTGTCAGTGAATCAAATATACGGCATTAACGGGCCTGTTGTCACCGTCAAAGGCGAAACGGACCTCGGGATGCTCGAAACGGTTTTTGTCGGCAACAATCGCTTAATCGGTGAGGTTATCGGCTTAAATCAGGATTTTACCACCATTCAAGTGTATGAGGAGACCGCAGGGCTTACCGTCGGCGAGCCGATTTATTCGACCGGCGCACCGATGCAGGTGACCTTAGGCCCCGGGCTTCTCGGCAATATTTTTGACGGCATTCAGCGCCCGTTGCCCGCTATCGAAGAAAAATACGGCGCGTTTATCGGGCGCGGCGCGCAGTTTGCGGCGCTCGATACCGAAAAGAAATATGATGTGACGCTTACCGTTAAGGTCGGCGACCGTGTTTCGGGCGGCGATGTGTTTGCCACCTGTCCCGAAACCTCGACCGTGACCCATAAGGCGATGGTGCCGCCTGCACTTTCGGGCGAAATTGTTTCTGTGAAGCCCCACGGGCAGTACACCGTCGAAGCGCCGCTTGCTGTTTTGAAAACGGACGCGGGCAAAACGGTGGAACTGACCCTTTTGCAAAAATGGCCGATTCGTACCCCCAGACCGACTGCAAAGCGCTTGCCCGCGAACAAACCGCTTGTCACGGGACAGCGTGTGATTGATACCGTGTTCCCGATTGCCAAAGGCGGCGCGGCGGCAATCCCCGGCGGATTTGGTACGGGTAAAACGATGACACAGCATCAGCTTGCCAAATGGTGCGACGCGGATATTATCATCTATGTCGGCTGCGGAGAGCGCGGCAATGAAATGACGCAGGTTTTGGAGGAATTCTCCGAGCTTGTTGACCCGCGCACAGGCAAACCGCTGTTGGAACGCACGGTATTGATTGCCAACACCTCGAATATGCCCGTGGCGGCGCGCGAGGCGTCGATTTACACAGGCATTACGCTTGCGGAATACTACCGCGATATGGGGTATCATACCGCGTTGATGGCGGACTCGACCTCCCGCTGGGCGGAGGCATTGCGCGAAATTTCGGGCAGACTGGAAGAAATGCCCGCCGACGAGGGCTTCCCCGCGTATTTGCCCTCGCGCCTTTCCGAATTCTACGAGCGTTCGGGCTATGTCGAGAACTTAAACGGCACCGAGGGGTCTGTCACCTTAATCGGTGCGGTGTCGCCGCAGGGCTCTGATTTCTCCGAGCCCGTCACGCAAAACACAAAGCGGTTTACCCGTTGCTTCTGGGCACTCGACAAATCCTTGGCGTATGCGCGCCACTATCCGGCAATCAACTGGAACCTTTCCTACAGCGAGTATTTGGGTGACCTTGCGAATTGGTACCGTGACAATGTCTCGCCGGATTTTATGAAATACCGCGAGGAGCTTTGCACGCTGCTTGCCGAGGAAAATTCCTTAATGGAAATCGTCAAGCTCATCGGTGCCGATGTATTGCCCGATGACCAAAAGCTGATTATCGAGATTGCACGCGTCATTCGCGTGGGCTTTTTACAGCAAAATGCGTTCCATAAAGACGATACCTTTGTTCCGCTCGAAAAGCAGTATAAAATGATGTATGTCATTTTGCATTTGTATCATCGTGCGCGCGAAGTGGTTGCGCGACAGGTGCCGATTTCAAAATTGCTTGCAACAGGGCTTTTCGACAAACTGATTAAAATGAAATATGATGTTCCGAACAACGATTTGTCGTTACTTGACGAATACAGCAAAGAAATTGACACCGTAATGGACGGCTTGTTGCGGTAAGGAGGCGTGCGAAATGGTACTGAAGCATTTAAAATTGGATAGCGTCAACGGTTCGCTCGCTACACTGCACGGCGTTACGGACGCCGCCAATGAGGAAATTGTGCAAATGCACTTGCAGGACGGTACTTCCCGCACGGGGCGTGTGGTGAAAATCGACGGAGACGAGGTCGCCGTGCAGGTGTTTGAGGGCACGCGCGGGATGTCGATGTCGAATACCGAAACCGTGTTCACGGGCAAGCCGATGGAAATTGCGCTGTCGCCCGAAATCTTGGGGCGCGTGTTCGATGGCCTCGGCAGACCGATTGATGGCTTGGGCGATGTGTACCCTGTGGAAAAACGCGATGTCAACGGCGCGCCGATAAACCCTGTTTCGCGCGAATATCCGCGGAACTTCATTCAAACGGGCATTTCCTCGATTGACGCGCTCGCCACCTTAATCCGCGGGCAGAAATTGCCGATTTTTTCGGGCTCGGGTATGCAACACAACGAGCTTGCCGTGCAGATTGTGCGACAGTCCTCTTTGTCGGACGGCGACGATTTCGCAGTCGTGTTTGCGGCAATGGGCGTAAAAAACGATGTGGCGCAGTATTTCCGTACCTCGTTTGAGGAAGCGAATGTGATGAACCATGTGGTGATGCTGTTAAACCTTGCAAACGACCCGATTGTGGAGCGGATTATGACGCCGAAATGCGCGCTGACGATTGCCGAATATTTGGCGTTTACCTTGCACAAGCACATTTTGGTGATTTTAACCGATATGACCTCTTATGCCGAGGCGTTGCGGGAGTTTTCCGGCTCAAAAGGCGAAATCCCCGGCAGAAAGGGCTTCCCCGGCTATTTATATTCGGATTTGGCGTCTTTGTATGAGCGCGCGGGTATGATAAAGGGCGTGGAAGGCTCTGTGACACAAATTCCGATTTTAACGATGCCCAATGACGACATTACCCACCCCATTCCCGACCTTACGGGCTACATTACCGAGGGGCAAATTGTGTTGAGCCGCGACCTCGGGGCAAAGGGGATTTATCCGCCTGTCGATGTGTTGCCGTCGCTGTCGCGTTTGATGAAAGATGGTATCGGCGCGGGCTTTACGCGTGACGACCATTCCGCACTTGCCAACCAGTTGCTTGCCACCTATTCCAAGGTGCAGGATGCCAAGGCACTCGCGTCGGTTATCGGTGAAGATGAGTTGTCTGCAGAGGATAAGCTGTTAATGGCATTCGGGCGTGAATTTGAAGCAAAGTTCTTAAACCAAAGCTTTACCGAAAACCGCAGTATCGAGCAAACGCTCGACCTCGGCTGGTCTCTGTTGTCCATACTGCCGCGCAAAATGCTTGACCGTGTGGACGACGCGATTTTGGACGCGCATTACATCGGCGAGCAATAAAACGGAAAAAAGATTTATTACGGGAGGTGATAGGATTGGCGCAGATTTTTCCGACCAAAGCCAATTTAATGGCAACGCAAAAATCGTTGGAATTAGCAAAACTCGGCTATGAACTGATGGACCGCAAACGCAATATTTTGGTGCGTGAAATGATGCAGTTGGTGGACGAAGCAAAGGCGGTCGAAAGCCGCATCGGTGAAGCGTACAAAGAAGCGTACAGTTATTTGCGCCTTGCCAATATCACCTTAGGTGTTTGCGGCAATTTCGCCCGCGCCGTACCGGTTGAAACCAATTTGGAACTCGACTGTAAAAGCGTAATGGGCGTGGAAATTCCAACCGTGACCTTGCCCGAAACACAGCCGCACCCGCATTACGGCTTTCGCAACACCAATTCCTATTTGGACGAGGCATATATTCGGTTTAACGAGGTTAAACAGTTGACTGCGCGCCTTGCCGAGGTGCAGGCGTCGGTGTTCCGTTTGGCGGACGCCGTCAAAAAAACGCAAAAACGCGCCAACGCCTTGAACAATATTATGATTCCGCAGTTTACCGAAACGGTGAAATTCATTACCGAGGCGCTCGACGAAAAGGAACGCGAGGATTTCACGCGTCTGAAAGTGGTCAAAAGTCAAAAGGAAAAGGCAAAATAAGCATAACACTGTTTCAAAAATACTTTATATTGATTGGCACACCTCTCCCAAACGGAGAGGTGTTTTTGTTGCCGTGAGATATAAATTGGGATTTGGCGTGGAATTAACGGAACGGTCAAGACCGTTCCCTACGCATTGTCATTCTGAGCCGTTAGGCGAAGAATCTCGTTGCGTGCAAGGTTTACTTTTTGCTATTGGCGATCCTTCGCTTTGCTCAGGATGACAAATTACCCCTACAAATCCCAATTTATCATTTCAGGGAATCAAGTGATATAAAAAGTGGTAAGGTATTTGCCTTACCGATTTTTATGGAGTGTATTTTTATACGGTATACATTTTCCCATTGATACAAATGCGATTTCTGCCCTCGTTTTTCGCGCGGTACAAATTCTCGTCTGCAGCTTTGATGTGAATATGCAAAGACTCGTCCAACTGCGTTTGCACCGTGACTGCGCCGATGGAAACCGTAACGAATTTTTCAAAGTCGGGACTTCCGGATTTCAGTCCCATTTTGGCAATGGATTTTTGTAAATGCAACAGGTTTTCCGCAGAACGCCCTGCGTCCTCGCCGACAAAAATGATTAAAAACTCTTCTCCGCCGTAGCGGCAAACCACATCGGTTTTACGGCGATAGTTTTCCGCGAGACAGCCTGCCACCAGCTCTAAACAGCGGTCTCCCTGTTCGTGCCCGTAGGTATCGTTGTAGCTTTTGAAAAAGTCAATATCCAAAATTGCCACAGTCAACGGCGCGCCGACGCGTGCGGTGTAGTCGAGCAATATTTCCGCGCGTTTTTGCATCCCGCGGCGGTTTAACAGATGCGTCAGCGAATCGTATTCCGCCAACTGCGCCAACTGTTCTACGGCAATGTGATTGGCCATATAATCGGAATACTTGATATAGGAAGCCATAATACAGAACACCGTGACGCCGAAAATGAACAGTATGGAAGGGAACGGGGCATCTACCGACAGCATTATGAGCATTTGTGCGGCAAAGGAAATCAAAAAGTACGGCATCGAAAAGGTCGGGCGGAACACCGGTAACAACGATAGCAGAAGCACATAAATTAAGTATTGCACATATGTGCCGGTATCGCACGCTTCTATGTAACTGCAAATCATCAAACTGACCGTGCACAGCGCCCAGAAAAGCCCTGCGGAAATGCGTTCGGTCTTTTGCGAAGCACCGCCGCGGGAAAGCGCACGGTTCATACAATTTAAAATCAAAACTGTGGTCCCAAGCATAACGGCAAAAACGACAACATACACGGTTTTCAGCAGTTGATTATCACTGCCGATAAGGTGATACAGCATACCGCAAAACTCAATAAATACCATCAACAAAGTGGCGGGAATGAGCTTCAAATAGTTTTGCCGCATACGGTTGTCGTCCACCTTTTTGTGTACGGCGTCGGATTTTGTGGCTTTCAGTTCGGAGGAGACATTCATTTTTTGCAGGAAATCGCGCCAAATGCGCCGTAATTCCAAACGAATGTATTTCATATCCACACCTTCTCTCGGCTTCATTATACACGAAACCGCACAAAGAAAAAAGTGAATATTTCGTAACACTGCGCGCGGGTTTTCATACTATGTATTGAAGTTTTAAACTTTTAAACTTTATTTTACTTACAGGAGGAGTCTGTATGTCAGAGAACAAGGGCTGTTGTCAGCCTGACAAACTTCCCAAAATTCGCGAGGCAGTTTGCATTGACACCAACCGTGTGTACGATTCCTGCGCCGACAAGGACTGTCTTGCCGACCTGCGTGTGTATTTCCCACCGCAGTGTCAGGAAATTGTGGAGCACGCTACGAATGTGCGTTGCCGCGGTACGGAGATTTTAAATGTGTTTATGGATGTGGAAAAAGTACCGTTTAACCGCGGCTGTTATTCCGTGGACATTACCTTTTTCTTTAAAGTGACGGTTGAAGCATTTTCGGCAATGCCCGGGGCGCCCGTTACGCTGTGCGGCTTTTCCACCTACTCGAAAAAGTGCATTTTGTACGGCAGCGACGGCAATGTACGCGTGTACTCGTCCGAATACCGCGCTGACGGCGACGACAATCAGTTGATTCCGACCAACACGAATCCGCGCGCCAAAATTCAGGTCGCAGACCCCATTTGCTTGGATGCAAAGCTCTGCCGCCCGTGCGATTGCTGCAACAGCCTTTCCGACAGCTGTATGCCTATCCCGCGCTGTGTGCGCCGTGCATTTTCGGAGGATTTCCCCGAGGATATCGGAACTTCTATGCGCGAAAACAAGGTTGTGGCGGTCACCATCGGTATTTTCACGATTATTCAGCTTGAACGCGATGTGCAGATGCTCATTCCTGCGTACGATTTCTGTATTCCGCAGAAAGAGTGCAGCTGTGACACCGATGACCCGTGCGAAACCTTCCGAAAAATTCAGTTCCCCGTGGACGCCTTTTTCCCGCCGCACGACCAAAAGAACGGTTGCTGCAAAACCGCTGAGCCGTTCTGTGCTTCCTGCGGTGAATAATCGCATAGCCCTTACACAGAGAAACGCCGCCCCATTTCGGGACGGCGTTTTTATGATGGATTTTAAATTATCGTTCGGCAAGCGGGTGGTATATCTGTTTGTCGGACACGCTCTTATATGCGGGACGAATGATTTTGTCTACATTGTTGAGCTCCTCTAACATATGCGCGCTCCAACCGACCACACGCGCCATCGCGAAAATCGGCGTATACAGTTCCAACGGAATGTCGAGCATACTGTATACAAATCCGCTGTAAAAATCTACATTGGGGCTGACGCCCTTGTAAATGCGGCGGCGTTCGGCAATCACCTGCGGCGCAAGGCGGTCAATCATACTGTATAAGGCGAAATCCTCGTCGCGCCCTTTTTCGTGCGCCAGTTTTTCCACAAAGCCCTTAAAGACCTCTGCGCGCGGGTCGGAAATGGAGTATACCGCGTGCCCCATACCGTAAATTAAGCCTTTTTTGTCAAAGGCTTCGCGCGCGAGGAGTTTTTCAAGATAATCGCGCACTGCGTCCTCGTCCGAAGTGTCGCGCACCTGCTTTTTCAAGTCGTTCATCATTTCCACGACCTTGATGTTCGCGCCGCCGTGTTTCGGTCCTTTTAACGAGCACAGTGCCGCCGCCATAACGGAGTAGGTGTCAGAGCCAGAGGAGGCGACCACATGCGTGGTAAAGGACGAGTTGTTGCCGCCGCCGTGCTCCATATGGAGAATGAGCGCAATATCCAACACCTGCGCTTCCAGGGCGGAATACTTCTTGTCCGGGCGCAGCATACGCAAAATATTCTCCGCCGCTGACAGCTTCGGGTCGGGACGGTGAATATACAGGCTGTCATTGAGCACATAATGGTTATATGCCTGATAGCCGTACACCGACAGCATCGGGAAACGGCTGATCAGCGACAGGCATTGCCGCAAAACATTTTCCGGAGACAGCTCCGACGGATTGCTGTCATATGCCGAAAGCGTCAAAACACTGCGCGTCAGAGAATTCATAATGTCCTTACTCGGTGCTTTCATTACCACATCGCGTACAAAATTGGTCGGTAGGCAACGAAGCGCCGCCATAATTTCGCAGTATTCTTCAAGCTCCTGCCGGCTTGGCAAATGCCCGAATAGCAACAGGAAAGAGGCTTCCTCAAATCCGAAACGGTTTTCGGCAATACAGCCGGAGACAAGTTCGGTGACATTGATGCCGCGATAGCGAAGCTCACCGGGGCACGGCTCTTTGCCGGTTTCGGTTTCGTTATAAGATTTAATGGTGGAAATGGTTGTCAGCCCTGCCAAAACGCCGGTGCCGCTTTTGTCACGCAAGCCGCGTTTGACATTGTACTGTTCATAAAGTGCAGGGTCTATGCGACTGCAGGCAATATTTTCTGCCGCCATACGGTCGGCGTAATCGGTAATATCGGATTTATGCATTTTTTTCATCATAGTAGCCTCCTTTTTTAACGGGGTTCCATACGGAAAAAACGGAAATTCTTCCAACATACTTATTATACAAATGTCGATTTGACGATGTCAACCGAAAATTTGTAAATAAAATATTAACTATCATATTTTTATTGACAAAATTCGCCCTGATGATGTATATTTAAGAAAAAACGAGATACAGGAAGCGATAGCAATGCCCGATGCGGTTTCCAAAGAAGTCGGTGATATGCTGACCGAGTTAATTTTTCAATTTTACAGTGCGCTCCACCGCCATCCGGCCTCTATGGCAGGACCGAAAATCCACACGCACGGTTTTCATATTTTGTATTTATTGGAACGCGCGCACGATAAACGCCTGCCGATGAGTTTTTTACTGACGGAACTGCAAATGACCAAACAGCAAATGTCAAAGCTGATCAATGAATTGGAGGAACTGGATTTTATTGAACGCGTGCGCACGGGGCGCGACCGCCGCAATGTGTTTATTCGGTTGACCGCGCGCGGTAGTACCTATTTCAGAAGTTGTGCGGCGGCGGTTTCCGATGCGATTGCCGAAGCGTTCCAAAAGCAACCGTCGGAAAAAACCGAATTGGTGCACAGCCTGCTGTTGCAGTTAATCGGAGAGAATTAAACAATCAAAATACCGCGTGTGCGCGGGTAAATTTTACAAAACAAGGGCCGGAATATCCTGCCCTTTATTTTTCTTCTGTATTCTGTATTTTTTGCACGGCGCGTTTATAGTCATCATAGCTTAAAAATGTGTTGATCATTTTGAGCATCGCGTTTGCGGATAACCGTTCCGGTAGATCGAGTGCCTTTAACAGCGCTTTGCGCCGAGCGGCACTGTCGGGTTTTCCCGAAAGCCCGTCCTCGTAAAAGTCGGTTTTTGTCACCTGTCGGCGCGCGGCAGGGGGCGTATTTGTTTCGGTGCACAGCACACCCGCCTTGTTAAGCGCTTCCAAAATCTGCGCGGTATCTATACCCTCCACGCCGAGCTTGCCCTCTTTAGACGGTGCGGCTTTGCGTTTTTCCTTGCCGAAAATATCGGGAATATAGACATTGGTAATTTGTTCAGGCGGCACAATGCCGCTTAAAAACGAACGAATGACGAAGCCTGCCGAATCGCTATCCGTCAGTACCACAATGCCGCGTTCGCGCGCAAGGCGGCGAATTAACCGCTGTTTTTCTCTGTCTTTAAACACGCCGAAGCCGTCCGTGGTGAGGATTACGGCATCCAAAATGCTTTCCAATTTGATTTTATCGTATTTGCCCTCTACAATGACGGCTTGCTGTAAGGTAATCATCTGTTATCTCGCTTTCGCACTTGCCAACTGAACAAGTAACCGTTCCAGCACGGTTTGGGGATTTAACAGCCCCGATTTTAATTCTTTATCTGCCGTATTAAGGTCATCCAGACACCCGCGCAGCTGCCGAATATCCAGTTTTGACACATCGCGTGCGGCGTTGCGCAAACGGAATTCCTTGCCCTTATACTCAAAATGCTTTGCCGGCGCTTCGGTATTTTCCCCCGCCGCAAGGGCTACCTTTACACGGTACATATCCACATATGCGCCCGCCAGCGTCCCGAGAATCAGCTCGGGTTTTTCTTTTTCCTGCAACAGTTTTTGCAGAATTTCCATCGCACGCGCACAGTTGCCTGCCGTCAGCGCACGGGATAAATCAAAAATATTTGCCTCTAACGATTTTGTGGCGACCGATTCAATGTCGGCACGGGTGATTTCGCCCGTTTCCTTGTAATTGCATAGCTTTTCCAGTTCTCCGAGCAACAGGTTTAAATCGTTGCCGACAGTTTCCGCGAGATAGGCAGCGTTTTCCCGCGAAAGGGTGCACCCGCGCTTTTGTGCGCCGCCCATTAACAGCTTGCAAAGGGAAGTGCGGTCCAAACGGTCTAAACAGACCGTAACACCCGCTTTGTTGACGGCTGCAATTATATTTCGCCATTTGGCATTTTTTTTCGGATGGATTTCGGTGGTGTCCTGCCAAAAAATCAGCACCGTGCTTTCGGGTGCGTCCGCGAGATATCCGTCCAATGCCGCCTTTTCATCAGCGGAGAGCGCGTCCAGCGGGTAATCATGTGCGACAATGCACATACTGCCGCCGAAGGCGGGGAGCGTCTGTGCCGCGTCTAATACCGCCGAGAGCGAAACGCCGTCCGCGAAATCGTATTTTTTGAGGTTAAAGCCCTCCATTCCGGGCGTAACGCATTTTTTTGGCAGAAAATCTGCATAGTATTGCTTCAAATACCCCTCATTGCCGTATAACAGGCAAACGCGCGGAAAATCCCCCGCTTTGATTTGCTGTTTGAACTCTTCTTCTCCGATTGCGGGCATTTTATCCCCTCCTTGTCATTTGAAATGTGCCGCCTGTTTCGGCAATCAGCGTCACACTGCCGTTTTCGGCGGTCGTGTAGATATTTTTGTTCCCGATCGACCAAAAATCCGCCGCGGACGGCGTGTTCGTACTCATCACCGTGCAACCAAAATCGGCGGGATGCACATTTTTCGGTAGTTCCTTTGTGCAGATTAACACATCGGCGCAGTCGCCGTAAAAGTTGTTGGTATCACAAAATGAAACGAGCGCGCAAAAATCACCGTATAAAATTTTTGCATATGCATACAGCCCGTTTTGCTGTACGCAGACGGTTAGGTCCCCGTTCGCAAAGCGGACCACGGTTTGTTGAATGGGTACAATCTTTGTACCGACGGCGAGCGTTTCGACTTTGAGCGTATTCGCACAGTACACGGTATCCACACCGTATTGCCGCGCAACAAGAAGCCCTGCTTCTGCAGTGGTTTCGCTTGCACACGGTAAAAACAACGCGTCTAAATGCGTAACGCCGTATAAAGACAGTATACCACAAATTTCGGATTCTGCAAAGTAGTCTCCGCCGTTGCACAGCAAAACGGTTTCGCCTTGTGTGTGCAGAACGACTGCCACGCCCTCTCCCACATCGCAAACCGTAAGCTGTAAGCGGCTTTCCCGCACAAAATATACGGTGAGATTACAAAACAGAAAGACCGCCGCCGCACCTGCCGCCGCAATTTGTACAAGCCGCTTGCGCGGTGTGCGCAGGCATAAAAGTACAGCCGCACCGAGGAAAAGCAGTGCAAGCAGGATTTTAGAATAGTTAGAATTTACCGGCAAAAGCACACGGCAGTTTTCCGAAAACCACGCGGTAACCGTCAACAGCCATTTTGCCGCGAGAGAGGCGGCAAACAACAGCATTTGTCCAAGTGCAGACAGCTGCAAGAGTAGCAACAGTGCGCCGAGCGTCCCGCAGACCATAGCAATACTGCCGACAGTCAGACATAAAAAATTGGCAGGCAGAGCGGCGAGAGATATCGTCCCAAACGCCCACATTTGCACGGGCAAGGTGCACAGGCTGGCGGACACCGTAACCGTCACCACGGAAAATACAGTTTTCAGTATCGCTTGCAGTGGCTTGGCTTTGACGAAACAAGATAACCGCGAAAGGACGGTTTCCAACGGTTTTGCCAACAGCAAAATCCCCACAGCGGCAGATACAGATAAAAGTAAAGACAAATCCCGCGCGGCAAAGGGATTTACAGTGAGCATTAAAAACAGCGCAAGCCCTATACTGTTGAAAGACTCTGCTTCGCGGCGAAACAGCTCGGCGGCAAATACCGTACCCACCATAATCGCCGCACGCCAAACAGACGGCGACCCGCCTGTGAGTACGGCAAAAAAGAGGACAAAGCACAGCCCTGCCGCAGCGCGGACCTTGCGGCGTACACGGCAGGCTTTTAAGACTTCAAACAGAACAAGCGTCCAAGTGGTTAAATGCAAGCCCGATACCGCCAGCAGATGGGAAATACCTGCGGCGCGGAAATGGTTTTCGGCACTGTTTGACAGATAGCCGCGTGTGCCCAAAGACAACGCCGCAAGCAATCCGCCCGCGTCATCGGAAACGGTTTCGGTAATTTTTCGGCAAAGAGACGCGCGAAACGATAAAATGTAAGCATACAAATCGGTTTGGGTTTGTGTAGTCGTACGAATGTCTCCTACGGCATATGCGCCGCAGACAATCCCTTTGGCGCGGGTATACGCATCGTATGTATCGCTGCCTGCGCCGAGGTGAAAGGCTTTCACCGTCATATACACGGTATCGTGTGCCGAAAAGTCCTGCGGTGTATTGGAGACGAACCGCAGTTTAAAATTCGCCGGCTCACCATTTAGCGTATGTACGCGCAAAATCGCATAATACCGTCCGTTTTCACTGTACGGCAAGTCATCGAGCGAAGCGGTGATTGCTGTCGTTTCCGCAGAGAGCACCGCCGTTTGCTTTTGCGTATACCGTGCGTTTGCACAAAAAAGCAGCACAAGTGCCAACAGGGAAGCGCATAGCGCGGTCGGCAAGGTGCGGTCGCACCGTATTTTTTGCACACACAAAGAAAGCACAAAAGCGATAAGCACAGCGAAAAACACTGCACCTATCGCTTGTTGATTTTTGATTGCACTTGCCGCAAAAAGCGTAAAAAGCATAGAAAACCCAATGACGCAAAACGGTCGCGTCATCGTTTATACCAGCCGTTCACCGAGATTATCTCCGGACAGCACATGAAAATGTAAATGCAGTACCGTCTGCCCTGCGCCCGCACCGCAGTTGTTGATAATTCGATAGCTTGCAAGCCCCAGTTCTTTGCAAATTTTGGGAATGACCGTAAAAATGTGCGCAATCTCCGCCGCATTTTCGGCCGTAATTTCGTTTGCGCTTGCCAAATGCGTTTTCGGCACGACTAAAAAGTGCGTAGCCGCCTGTGGGTTGATGTCATAAAACGCATAGCAATGCTCGTCCTCATAAACCTTTTTCGAGGGGATTTCCCCTGCGATGATTTTGCAAAATAGACAATCCATCGTTTTCACCTTATTTCAGCATATTCCGTAAAATTTCATCGGCACGCATCAGCGCGTCATCGATTTTGGAAGCGTCTTTCCCGCCTGCCATTGCCATATCGGGTTTACCGCCGCCGTTGCCGCCTGCGATTTTGGCAACCTCACGGACAAGATTGCCCGCGTGCGCACCTCTTGCGATTGCGTCCTTACTGCATGCGCAGGCAAAGGAAACCGTGCCTTTTTCCGCATTTGAGCCGGCAATCACTGCCACGGCGCACGGGGCGGAGTCTCTTGCGGTTTCCGCCATAGAACGAAGCGCGTCTGCGCCCGCTTCGCCTGCGTAATTGACTACAAGCTGCACACCGTCTACATCGACGGCACCCGCCATCAGCCCGGCAGTTTTAAAGCTGTTGATTTCGGCTTGCAGTTTTTGAATTTCGCGTTCTTTTTCTTTCAAATCCACCGTCAGTGCCGCCGCGCGGTGAACCAAATCCAACGGATTTGCGACCTTGAGCGCCGAGGCAACATCGCATATCAACGCGTGGCTTTGCGTGATAAAGCGAAGCACGCCCGTGCCCGTAACGGCGGTAATTCTGCGTACGCCTGCCGCAACGGAGGTTTCGGAAACAATTTTGAATAAGCCTAACATCGCGGTGTTCTGCACATGCGTACCGCCGCAAAGCTCGGTGGAGTAATCCCCGATTTTGACCACACGCACCACATCGCCGTATTTCTCGCTGAACAGCGCCATCGCGCCCATTTTCTTTGCCTCGTCAATCGACATTTGCGTAGTTTCCACGGGCATCGCGGCAAAAATAACATTGTTGACCGTTTCTTCCACTTCGGCAAGCTCCTGTGCCGTCAGTGCGGAGAAGTGCGAAAAGTCAAAGCGCATTTCCTCTGCATTGACCAACTGCCCTGCCTGCTCGACATGCGTGCCGAGAATTTTTCGAAGCGTTGCCTGTAAAATATGTGCTGCGGAATGGTTGCGCATCGTTGCAAGGCGGGTGTCTTTATCGACCGCCGCTGTAACGGCTTGCCCGACGGCAATGCTTTCACCGTCGCACACATACCCGTGGTGAAGGTACACGCCCTCGGCGGTTTTTTCCGTACCGGTGACAGTAAAGGTGAAGGTGTCCCCTGAGAGCATACCGATGTCTCCGGCCTGCCCGCCGCCTTCGCCGTAGAACGGGGTTTTGTCGAGCACAACCGTAACCTTTTCGCCGTTTTCGGCATAGTCCACGGTTTTGTCGCCTGCCACAATCGCCGTAACGCTTGCGGTGCATTCAAAATCCGTATAGCCGCAGAATTCGGTTGCCGCCATACCCTTTGTTGCATCAGCAGAGCCTTTCCAAGCGTCCTGCCCAGCATCTGCGCGTGCTTTACGGGCACGCTCGCGCTGTGCTTTGACAAGCGCACGGAAGCGGTCTTCATCAACGGTCATATTGCGCTCTTCCAAAAGTTCCTTTGTCAAATCAATGGGGAAGCCGAAGGTGTCAGACAGTTTAAACGCATCCTCGCCGCTGAACACAGAGCTGTCTGCGTCGTCAATCATCTTTTCGAGAATTTGTAAGCCGGCGTCAATCGTTTTGGAGAAATTCTCCTCCTCATTGGCGATGACTTTTAAGATGAAGTCCTTTTTCTCAACCAAATTCGGGTACGCGGTTGCATTTTCCCGGATAACCGTTTCGGCGACCTCCGACAAAAACGGACGGTCAATCCCTAACAGTTTGCCGTGGCGCGCCGCACGGCGCAAAAGACGGCGCAGAACATAGCCTCTGCCTTCATTGGAGGGCATCACGCCGTCACCGATCATAAAGGTTGTACTGCGGATATGGTCGGTAATCACGCGCAGGGAAACATCTTTTTTCTCATCCTTGTGGTATTCGACGCCGGCAATGCGCATAATGTGCTTCATAATATTCTGCACGGTATCGACTTCAAACAGATTGTCCACATCCTGTGCAATACAAGCCAAACGCTCTAAGCCCATACCCGTGTCAATGTTGGGGTGTGCAAGCCGCGTGTAATTGTTGTTGCCGTCGTTGTCAAATTGCGTGAACACCAAATTCCAAAATTCAATGTAGCGGTCGCAGTCACAGCCGACCTTGCAATCGGGCTTACCGCAACCGTATTTTTCGCCGCGGTCATAGTAAATTTCCGAGCAGGGACCGCACGGACCTGCGCCGTGCTCCCAGAAATTGTCCGCTTTGCCGAACCGCACCATATGGTCGGGCTTGACGCCGATTTTTTTTGTCCAAATGTCGTACGCCTCGTCGTCCTCTTCATAGACGCTGATATAAAGGCGCTCGGGGTCCATTTCCATCACTTCGGTGCAGAATTCCCACGCCCACGGAATGACCTCTTCTTTGAAATAATCCCCGAACGAGAAGTTGCCGAGCATTTCAAAATAGGTGCCGTGGCGTGCGGTTTTGCCGACATTTTCAATATCGGGCGTGCGAATGCACTTTTGGCAGGTCGTGACGCGCTTTCTCGGGGGCGTAACCTCTCCCGTAAAATACTTTTTCATCGGCGCCATACCGGAGTTTATCAAGAGCAGGCTTTTGTCGCCTTGCGGCACGAGCGAGAAGCTCGGCAGGCGCAAATGCCCTTTGCTTTCAAAAAAACTTAAATATTTTTCCCGTAATTCGTTTAACCCAGTCCATTCCATAATTTTTTACAGTCTCCTTAACGCAGAAAATGGTAAAAGACACACTTTCCTTTATAATGAAAAGATTATACCTTTCCGTGCGTGCCTTGTCAACTTAAAATATGCGGAAAAATGCTTGTTTTCTTTTGGGATTTCCGCTATAATCTATATTGATTTGAGTTTCGACAAAAATACAGGAGGGCGGCAAAATGCGAATGCGCAACTTTTTGCAAAAATATAAAGCCAACCTGTATTTGGTCTGTTTTGTTCTTGCGGCGGTCACTGTTCTCGGAGGGATGTTTCTTTTCGGCAGTCTCTCTTTGCAGCACGACGGCATTCGGCAGGAAGACCATATTTTCGACTTCAGCGAGGCTGTACCGCTGGCGAAAACGCATCGGTATTATCTGCGCGGGAATTGGGAATTTTATTACGGGCAGTTGCTGTCGGAGCACGGCAACGCGTTGCTGTCCGATTCCCTTTCTGTGCCCGGCTCTTGGGCGGGCAGTCCTTTGCACGATATGCCGTACCAAAGCGGCGGCTATGCGTCGTATCGGTGCTATGTGCGGGGGCTCACCTACGATAAACCGTTGGAAATTGCCGTGCCGAACTTGGCGTGTGCCTACCGCGTGTATGTTGACGGCGTGTTGGTTACTCAAAGCGGTACACTTTCAAAAATTCGCGGGGAAACCTTCACAAGCGCGGCGGCACATAAGGAAAAGGTGTATTTGGACGAAGGCACACACGAAATTGTCATTGAGGTGTCGGCGGACTCCTTTTCGGGGCTATATCTAACGCCGATGATTGCCGACTATGCCTATGAAAACGCATATACCAATGCGCTTCTTGCGCTTCGATTTGCACTTATCGGTATTATTGTGTATGCCTCGATTGTTTTGGCAATCTTCAGCGCACGGTCAAAAATCCGTTACTTTTCGCCGTGGCTGACGGTGCTGTTTATTGCTTTGGCATTGCGAATGCTCATTTCTACCGAAGGGTATGCAGTTTCACAGCCTTTGTTTGGAAATTTGAGCTATGAAAAAATGTTTCTGTTCTCCTTTGCCAGCACCTTTATTATTAAACTGATTTCCATCATTTATTTCCGTGACGAATTAAAGTTACGGGTGAGCTTGCAATCGATGGCGTTGTTGAGCGTTTCGTTTTTGCTGGTGGTGATCGGCGTTGATTTTTTGCCGAACAGCGTCTATACCAATTACTACTTTTTGGTGTTACAGCTGTTCTCTACCGTGGCGGATCTGTATTTAATCAACAAGCTGTGCCAAAGCCTTGCGAAAGGCGCAAAAAATGCCGGCCTTTTGTGCTGTGCATATATGGTTTTGCTGATTGGTATCACGGTGGACGCCCTTTACACCTGCGGGGCGATGCCGTTCCGCTGTTCCTCGTTTATGCCGGTTGCGTTTGCGCTGTTTGCGCTGTTTATCACGATTATTCACGCGAGAAGCGCTATGGTGATGTATACAAACGCCCAGCAAGCGCAAGAACTGGAACGGGAACTGGAAAAAGCAAATATGGCAGTGATGATTTCCCAAATTCAGCCGCATTTTCTGTATAATGCGTTAAACACGATAAAATCGTTGATTCGCCGTGACCCCAAAACGGCAGAAAAAGCAGTCATTGATTTTTCCTACTATTTACGCGGGAATATGGACAGCTTAACCCATACCGATCCCATTCCGTTTCGCACGGAATTGCAGCATATTCAGTATTATTGTAACATTGAGCTGCTTCGTTTTGCGGATAAACTCAAAATCGAATACGATATTGAAGAGGATAATTTCACCGTGCCGACTTTAAGTATTCAGCCGCTTGTGGAAAATGCCATCAAGCACGGCGTGACCAAACGCCCGGAAGGCGGCACTGTGAAGCTTTCTACACGCAAGGACGGGAAAAACTACATCGTGACTGTGGCGGATGACGGCGTCGGGTTTAATCCCGCTACGGCGCTTGCAGAAGACGGGCGCAGTCATGTGGGGCTTGCCAACATTCGCTACCGTTTTGCGCGTATGATGCACGCCGAGGTGACGGTGGACAGCACACCGTCGGTGGGCACGACCGTTACCGTATATATACCCATTTCAACACAGCAAAAAGGAGAAGAATAAGTTATGCAGGTTATTTCCGTAGATGACGAAAGACTGGCGCTGGAAGATTTGCGCGACATTTGCCTTTCTTTGCCGCAGGTCACGGACTTTCAGGCGTTTTCTAATCCGGCAGACGCTTTGGAGCACGCCGCAACACACAAAATCGATTTGGCATTTTTGGATATTGAAATGCCGGTGATGTCGGGGCTGGAACTTGCAGGGCGGCTGCTGCGCATAGATAAAAACATAAAAATCATCTTCGTAACCGGCTTTAAGGAGTATGCGTTTGACGCGTTCGGCGTGAATGCCATTGGGTATGTGTTAAAGCCGTTCTCCGAGGATATGATTCGCCGCGAAATCGAAAAGGCTTCGTCCTTGCAAATTCTCTCGGCTTCGCAAAGCGTACATATCAAAACCTTTGGGTATTTTGATGTATTTGTGCAAAATAAACCCGTATATTTTTCCAGTAGTAAGGCAAAGGAATTGTTAGCACTGCTTGTAGATCGCCGCGGCGGCTCTGTCAGCACCGAAAATGCGATTTCGATGCTTTGGCCCGATCGGGATTATGACGAAACCGTGCAGTCGTTGTTCCGTAAGGTGCTGAAAAGCCTGCGTGTGTCGCTTTCTGACGCGGGCATTTCGGATATTCTTATTGATGTGCGCAACCAACGCAGTGTGGATACCGATAAATTCAACTGTGATTTGTATGCGCTGTTGCAAAAGAACAAGATGGCAATGGAGAGCTACACGGG
>JBJEPR010000217.1:0-8687 GCA_051881335.1 Candidatus Fimenecus sp.
CATAATGTGTATACCATGTCCTTACACAGGTGTTTACCATGTTACTCTTGACACATCCCTTGCCCGTCCGTGGAATCCCTCTGATAAAATATAAAATGTAAAAGGCAGTTCGTTTGAGCTGCCTTTTACTGATTGGGTTCATTTTCTTTTTCGACATACTTTTTCAAAATCAAATTGATATATTGCGATAAGGAACGATCGTCTTCTTCTGCTAGGGAACGGATTGTTTTTAACAGATCACTATCTACGGTGATACTGATTTTTTCTTTCAGCGGCTTCACACAATCACCTCTTATTTTATGTTAACACAAAATCGCAGAATATATTGACAAGTATTATAAAGTAGGATAAAATAAGATAAAATCCGATAAAAATTAAAAGTGTTGTGCCGCAAAACGAAAGGAGAGGGATGCTGTGCATAGAAAAAAAGGATTTACGCTGGTAGAACTGTTGATTGTAGTTGCAATTTTGGGCTGTCTTACAGCGGTTGCGATTCCTGTCGGTGAGAAAACGATTGCCTATGCCCATCGAAAAGAATGCCAAGCGAATCAGCGCATTTTAGTGGAATGTTTGAACGATTATAAAAACGGAGACAATATGTCCTTTGACCCCGAGGGACACACCTTATGGGAGCCGGGCAGTTATGACCCTGAAACACATACTTGGACAACCTGGAATAACAAGGAAATTCAGCCTCAGCCGATTTACTATTATAATGATATGCATAGTTCTATTCGTTGTCAGGATTACGGTGAGTATTTTATGCGGCAGTTTTACGGCGGGGAAAACAGTACCTTGCAATTGCCGTCTACCGGTGATGAATGTCAATTATATATTACCTTTGTCAATACGGGGATAGACGCAAAATATGATAAGCTTTTGAAAAACGATTTAAGTGAAAAGGAAAGAGTATTAAAAGAAAAGTATATATATGACAAAGTACCGAAAAGAGACGAGGACGGCAATATAATTTATAAACCGGCAGTGATTGATTCCGGAAACAATGAAAAAGGCCATATTGTATTAGGCCCTATACCCGAGTATGAGTATGTTGAAAAGGCCAATCCGGATTGGGACCAATACAACTATGAAATGAACGATTACCTCGCTTTGAGAACGGAGTATTGGAATCAAAAAAAGGCAGAAGAAATTGACAATACCACCGGTGGCATGAATGGCTATGTGGAAGTCCGATGCACTTGCGAAGAGCATTGTATGGAGGAACCGTTGATTGTCTCTTTCGGATCTAATACGCCCTAACGGAATATGCCCTGTCCTTGTTCAAGTGCGCAGTCATTGATTTTTCCTACGGTTCGTGTTACAATACAAATATACGATAAGCAAACACGAAAATTAGGAAACATCGCATATGAACAAGCATTTTGAAGCCTTAGAGCTTCCGAAAATTTTAGAAAAGTTAGGCAATTTGACCGCCTGTGACGAGGCGCGCGAACGCGCGTTGTCACTTGTGCCGCAAACCGAGTATTTCGAGGCACAGCGCCTGCTGGAGCAAACCGAGGCGGCGCATATCCTAATTGCCAAATTCGGCGCGCCGTCGTTCGGTGGACTTTGCAATGTCAATCATGCTCTGCACCGTGCCGAGGCCGGCGGCACGCTGTCTATGCGCGAGCTTTTAACGGTGGCGCAGGTACTGCGCGTTTTGCGCGGTATCCTCACTTGGCACGAAAAGTGTGCAGGGCTTTCCACGGCGATTGACGATTTGTTCGCGAGTATCTGTGCCAATAAGTATTTGGAAGATAAAATCAACACTGCGATTTTGTCTGAGGACGAAATGTCAGACAACGCCTCGCCTCAGCTCAAAACCATTCGGCGCAAAAAGAAACAGCAGGATGCGAAAATTCGCGAGCAGTTGGACAAACTTCTGCGTTCACCCGCCTATAAAAACAGTTTGCAGGAAGCGATTGTTACGCAAAGAAACGGGCGGTTTGTCGTGCCCGTGAAAAGCGAGCACCGCGCCGAGGTCGCGGGTATGGTGCACGATACCTCGTCGAGCGGCTCAACCGTGTTTATTGAGCCCGCAAGCGTGGTGGAGGCAAACAACGAAATCAAGGTGCTTGAAAGCAAAGAGCGTGACGAAATCGAGCGCATTTTGGCGGAGCTTTCCGCCGAGGCGGGTTCGTTTTATGACAGTATCAAAATCAGTTATGAAAGCGCCGTCGAACTCAATTTGATTTTCTCCAAAGCCAATTTGGCTTATCAAATGAAAGCGAGCAAGCCGATTTTAAACGCATTCGGGGAAATGGAACTCAAAAAAGCGCGCCATCCGCTTATCCCAATGCAGAAGGTTGTACCCGTGGATATTCGTTTGGGTACGGATTTTGATTCGCTTGTCATTACAGGCCCGAATACGGGTGGTAAAACGGTTTCGATTAAAACGCTCGGGCTGTTGACTTTAATGGCGGCGTGCGGGCTGTATATCCCCGCCGCGGACAATTCCCGCGTAGCGGTATTCGGCAAAGTGCTTGCCGATATCGGCGACGAGCAAAGCATTGAGCAGTCGCTTTCCACCTTTTCGGCGCATATGACCAATATCGTTTCCATTGACCGCGAAGCGGATGACAGCACACTGGTGTTAATCGACGAACTCGGCGCAGGTACCGACCCCGTGGAGGGCGCGGCGTTGGCGGTCTCTGTGCTGGAAGCGTTGCGCAAAAAAGGTGCAAAAATTGCCGCAACCACGCATTATTCGGAATTAAAAGAATATGCGCTTTCCACCGACCGCGTGGAAAACGGCTCATGCGAATTTTCAGTGGAAACGCTTGCGCCGACCTATAAATTATTGATTGGCATTCCCGGGCGTTCCAACGCCTTTGCCATTTCCGAACGGTTGGGATTGCGGCACGAGATTATCGAAGCGGCGCAGAATTTGGTTGCAACGGAAAACCGCCGCTTGGAAGATGTGGTGGACACGTTGGAGCAAACCCGCGCCGAAATGGAACAGGAAAAGGAAAAAACGCTTGCTTTACAACGCGAGATTGACGCTTTGCGCGAAAAAGCAGAGAAAAAATATCAGGACGCCGCCGAAAAAGGCGAGAAAGAAATTGCCCGCGCCAAAGCGGAGGCAAACCATTTGGTCGAAAATGCCCGTCGCGCCGCAAATTCGTTGCTGTTAGAGGTGGAACGCCTGAAAAAGGAGCAGGCAAAAGAAAAAAACGCCGCCGAAATGGCGCGCAAAGCCAAAGCGGCGATGAAATCGCATCTCAATACGATTGACGATTTGACCGCCGAACGGTTTGACGCATACGATGACGATGAATATGTGCTCCCGCGCCCGTTAAAAGCGGGCGATACGGTGTTGGTGACTACCCTCGGCACAAAAGCCACGGTTGTGACGGCACCGGATGCCAAAGGCAACACGGAAGTGCTCTCGGGCGCAATGAAAATGAAAGTGCCGCTTGAAAGTTTGCGCCTTGTCGGCGGAAAAGCGCAGAAAAGCACTGCTCCCCGCCGCACAGCCGTTTCGCGTGAGCGAGCCCCCGCCGTCAGTGCGATGCGTGTGGATTTGCGCGGTAAAAATGCCGAGGAAGCGCTCTTAGATTTGGATATGTTCATTGACGGTGCGGTGCGGTCGGGACTAACCGAAATCACCATTGTCCACGGCAAAGGCACGGGGGTATTGCGCAAGGCCGTGCAAACGCATTTGCGTACACACCCGAATATCCGTTCGTTTCGTCTCGGTGTTTACGGCGAAGGCGAGGACGGCGTGACGATTGCCGAATTCAAATAATATGCAGATTTGTCGCGTGCGAACAGAATTTCGGTTGCAAATTTTTGTGATGTATGGTATGATACTAAAAAAGAAACCGACGGAGGAATTTGAGATGCAAAAGAAAATTTTAGCGGTTGCCTTGGCAATGCTTCTGTTTGTGTTCGGGGCGGTTGCCTGCGGTAAAAAAGATAAAATTGAAGAAGATTCCACCTATGCACCTTTTGAATATACAACCGATGAAGCCGGTGAGCGGTATATTACCAATATTTACGGCGATTTAATTCCCGTTACCACCACTGCAAGCGGTGAAATGGAGTTGATGGAGGATTTGGTAACCAAGACCAAAGAACAGGCAGAGCAGGAAAAAGCGGAGCAGGAGTCGGAAAAAAATAATCCGCAAGAGCCTGCCGGGGACAGCGGTGTCAGCAATGGCGACAGCGGGAACAGCGGCGGCAATAACAGCGGGAGCAGTAGCAACGGCGGTATCGTGATTGGCAGTGACGATGTGAAAAACAACAATGAACATGACGCTGTCATTGTTTGGTAAGTTTTTTGACAAATGCTACTTGACAAGCTGAAAAATCTTTAGTATAATATCACCCTGTAAAGTTTTTGGCTTTACAGGGCTTTTTTATCGGAAAGGAAAGGGAGAAACAATGGCAAATAATGTAGAAATAACCATTTTGCTTGATTTTTACGGCGAAATGCTGACCGAAAAGCAGCGGGATTTCTTGAGCTATTATTATAACGATGACCTTTCACTTTCAGAGATTGCCGAAAATGAGGGGATTTCTCGGCAAGGCGTGCGCGATGCGATTAAGCGCGCTGAAACACTGCTTTATGATATGGAAAGCAAATTGGGCTTTGCGAAGAAGCTCAGTGATATCAAAGAAACGCTCGGGCAGATTATAGATTGTGCCGAGTCGATTAACGCTTATAACCTTGACCACGGTCTTTCCCGTGAAATCAATGAGACAACTGTCCGTATCAAATCGCTGGCACTGGATATTATTGAGTAATCGCAGAGGGTTATTACTATGGCATTTGAAGGATTATCCGACAAATTAGAAGCCGCCTTTAAACGGCTGAAAAGTAAAGGCAGCTTGAACGAAAACGATGTCAAAGAAGCAATGCGCGAAGTGCGCTTGGCATTGTTGGAAGCAGATGTCAACTATAAGGTCGCAAAGGATTTCACCAATAAGGTAACCGAGCGCGCCATCGGCGCGCAGGTGATGGAAAGCTTGACACCGGCGCAAATGGTCATCAAAATCGTCAATGAGGAATTGACGGCGTTGATGGGCGGCACGGGAAGCCGGCTCGCTTGTGCTTCGCACCCGCCCACAATCGTGATGATGTGCGGCCTGCAGGGCTCCGGTAAAACCACGCACTGCGCCAAAATCGCCCGCAAGTTAAAAGGCGAGGGACACCGTCCTCTGCTTGTCGCGTGCGATGTGTACCGCCCTGCGGCGATTAAACAGTTACAAGTCGTCGGCGAGCAGGTTGATGTGCCCGTGTTTGAAATGGGGCAGGGCAATCCTGTGGAGATTGCCGAAAACGCCGTAAAGCTTGCCAAAGACCACGGCTATGACTATGTGTTTTTGGATACGGCGGGCCGTTTGCATATCGACGAAGAACTGATGCAGGAACTCAAAAACATCAAAGCAAGCGTGCACCCGCACGAGATTTTGCTTGTGGTGGACGCCATGACCGGTCAGGACGCCGTCACGGTGGCGACCTCGTTTGATGAGGCTTTGGGCATTGACGGGTTAGTGCTTACGAAAATGGACGGTGATACCCGCGGCGGCGCGGCGCTTTCCGCAAGAGCCGTCACAGGCAAGCCGATAAAATTTGTCGGTATGGGTGAAAAGCTCGACGAACTTGACTATTTCTATCCTGACCGTATGGCGTCGCGCATTCTTGGCATGGGCGATGTGCTGTCGCTTATCGAAAAAGCCGAGCAATCCTTGGACGAGAAAAAAGCCGCCGAGCTTGAAAAGAAGCTTCGCAAGAATAAATTCGATTTAAACGATTTGCTCGACCAGTTGCAGCAGGTGCGCAAAATGGGCTCGATGAAGGATATTTTGTCGATGCTCCCGGGCGTGGGCAACAAGCTGCGCGATGTCGATATCGACGAACGCCAATTTGACCGCGTGCAGGCGATTATCCGTTCGATGACACCCGAAGAACGCGCGAAGCCCGAAATTATCAATCCCTCGCGCAAACGCCGCATTGCCGCCGGCTGCGGAATGCAGGTGGAGGATGTCAATAAACTGCTCTCTCAGCATCGGCAGATGCTTAAAATGTTCAAACAGATGAATTCCAAGAGCACGCGCCGCCGTTTCAGCCGTATGGGCAATTTCGGGAATTTCGGCGGTATGTAAATTCGGTTCCGGCACAAAATGTGTTTGGTATATATTTTATTTTATATATTTGGAGGAAAAGCAAATGGCAGTAAAAATCAGACTGCGCCGTATGGGCGCAAAAAGAGCACCGTTCTATCGCGTGGTTGTGGCGGATTCCAAATCCCCGCGTGACGGCAAATTCATTGAAGAAATCGGCACCTATGACCCGATGAAGAACCCCGCCGAAATCAAAATTGATGTGGAAAAGGCACAGCAGTGGATTAAAAACGGTGCACAGCCGACCGATACGGCAAAAGCACTTCTCAAACAGTGCGGCGCGATGAAATAAGGAGGACTCTCGTCTTGGAAGAACTTCTTAAAACCATCGCTATGGGGCTGGTTGACAATCCCGACGCAGTTACCGTAACCGTGGACGAACCCGACGAGCGCGGCAATGTCGTTTATCATCTGCATGTGGCAGAGGGCGATATGGGCCGTGTGATCGGCAAGCAGGGCAGAATTGCCAAGGCAATCCGCACGGTAATGAAAGCGCGCGCCACCAAAGACGGCGTTCGCGTGCAAGTGGATATTGACTGAAAAGACGCGCGTGCGCTTTTGCCTACGCGCGTTTCTTTTTGGAAATTTTGGAGTAACCAATGAAAAAAGCGTATTTGGAAATCGGAAAAATCGTCGGCACGCACGGCGTGCGCGGCGAGGTGAAAATCCAACCGTGGTGCGACAGCGCGGCATTTTTGTGCGGATTTTCCACGCTGTATTTGGATAATGCGGGGGAAAAACCGTTAAAAGCTGTAAAACTGCGCCCACATAAAAATATGGTGCTCGGCGTGTTTGAAACGGTGGATACAATGGAAAAAGCCGAGGCGTTACGCGGCAAAATTCTCTATATGCGCCGTGCCGACGCACACCTGCCCGCAGGTACAAACTTCATTCAAGACCTTATCGGTTGTAAGGTTATTGACCTTGACACAGGCGCAGAGTACGGAGAACTGACCGAAGTGATTGCGGGCACGAACGCGAACGATATTTGGTCGGTGAAAACGCGATCGGGCGAAACGGTTTTGATGCCTGCAATCCCCGAGGTGGTGCTCGAAACCGACGTAGATGCGGGATTTATCCGCATTCGCCCCTTGGTCGGATTGTTTGACGGGAAAGCGAGCGTGGTCGAAGATGCGGATTGATATTATGACCCTTTTCCCCGAAATGTGCGAGGCGGTGCTGTCGGAAAGTATCATCGGCAGAGCGCGCGAAAAGGGCTGTGTAGACATTCGGTGTGTAAATATCCGCGACTTTACAGCCGATAAGCACAACCGCGTGGACGATGCGCCCTACGGCGGCGGTATGGGTATGCTGATGCAAACCCAACCGATATATGATTGCTACCGTTCCCTGTATTCCGAAACCGAGGAAAAGCCGCATTTAATCTATCTTTCCCCACAAGGCAAAATCTTAACGCAATCGCGCGTCAAGGAACTTGCCGCCCTGCCGCGCGTGGTGCTGTTGTGCGGGCATTATGAGGGTGTAGACGAACGCGTGCTGGAAGAAATCGTGGACGAGGAAATCTCCGTCGGCGATTATGTGCTCACGGGCGGTGAATTGCCCGCACTGGTGCTGACCGACGCAGTTTGCCGTATGCTCGACGGTGTTTTGCCGAACGACGAGGCAAAAGAACTCGAAAGCCATTATCATTCCTTATTAGAATACCCGCAATATACCCGCCCGCCTGTTTGGCACGGCAGGGAAGTGCCCGAAGTGCTTTTGTCGGGGCACCACGGGAACATCGAGCGCTGGCGGCGTGAGCAAAGCCTGTTGCGCACAAAACTGCGCCGCCCCGAATTGCTCGACACGGCGGAATTGACAAAACAGGATAAAGCGTTTTTGGAAAAAGTGCAGACAGAAGGGGAAAACAATGGATAAGAGCCGTATAAAGCAGAACATTTGGCGTGTTTTATTGAATGTGCTTTGCATATGCTTGCTTTCGGTGCCCGTTTTAATGCTGTTCCTTTGGGTGGTCGGCTATGAACTGCATTTTCGGTATCCGACTGCATTTTTATGTACTATGTCGGTTTTGGCCGTTGCGGCGTTGGTAGCTGTGTATATACAAAAGCCGATTTTCTCTAAAATTGAAACCGTCTTTGCCATACTTTTGCCGTCGGCGGCGCTTTTCTGCGGGCTAAAAGCCGCAAAAACCGATTTGGGCGTGTTTGCGTGGCTGTTTGCGGGTATTTTGCTTGTGTGTTGCGCGGTTTTGCTTATCAAAATACTGCCGCGCGCGCTTTGGAAATTTTTTGCGGCAGGTTTTGCGGTGCTTTTATGCGGATTTTTCTTGGTCGATATGTTTTTCTCTGTTGTGTTTCTGGGGATAACCTGTAATACAGTGGTTCAGTCAGTGCCCTCCCCGCAAAATACCTATGTTGCCGAAATTATCGACAGCAACCAAGGTGCGCTTGGCGGCGACACGCTTGTTGAGGTGCGAAAAAATGTGTCCGCGAATGTTGTGTTTTTTACGGTGAAAAGTCATCCTGTACGCGTTTACGAGGGTGAATGGGGCGAGTTTGAAACGATGGAAATTGTTTGGTTTGATGAAAACACGCTTT
>JBJEPR010000218.1:0-8686 GCA_051881335.1 Candidatus Fimenecus sp.
GGGTGCGATATACGCGACAAACTCCCTCCGTCACGCCCACGGCGTGCCACCTCCCGCTTGCAGGAAGGGTGCGATATACGCGACAAACTCCCTCCGTCACGCCCACGGCGTGCCACCTCCCTCGCAGAGGGAGGAATATAAGGTATAAATCCATATTATTATATAGGATTTCTTTTTTCTTGTAAATAGGTGTCGGTTTGTGGTAGAATAGAAAAAACAGCAAATTACGCCGAAGGAGACCGCACCATGCCCGAAATTCTTGCCCCCGAACAAGTAAAAGCCGCACTGCGCCGCTTGCACGAAAGCGGTTTTGCGGCATACGCCGTCGGCGGCTGTGTGCGCGACAGTCTTCTCGGAAAAATGCCTTTGGACTGGGACATTACCACCGACGCACGCCCCGAAGAAACCGAGCGTGTTTTCGCGGATTGCCGCCTGATTGAAACAGGCTTACAGCACGGCACGGTCACGGTGCTTTCAGACGGGTTGGCTTTGGAAATCACCACCTTTCGCGTAGACGGCGACTACCTTGACGCGCGCCACCCCGAAAGCGTCTCCTTTACGCGCAATTTGCAAGAGGATTTACTGCGCCGTGATTTTACCGTTAACACGCTTTGCTGGAACGAGCAAGACGGTGTGGTGGATTTGTGCGGCGGGCTTTCGGATTTGCAAAACGGCATTTTGCGCGCGGTAGGCGACCCCGACCGCCGCTTTTTGGAGGACGCCCTGCGCATTTTGCGCGGCATTCGCTTTGCCTCGGTACTCGGATTTACGATAGAAGAAAAAACGGCGGAAAGCATTTTGCGCAATAGACAATTATTATCTAAGGTCGCCGCCGAGCGCATTCGTGTGGAGTTTTCGAAATTGTTGTGCGGCAAAAATGCCGCCGCAGTGCTCGACCGTTACCGCGAAGTCATTGCGGTATTTATCCCCGAGGTGCGCGCACTGTTTGACTGTCCGCAAAACACGGTCTATCACTGTTTCGATGTCTACCGTCACACGCTCGCCGCGCTCGAACACACAGAGCCAACCGAAAAACTGCGTCTATGTATGTTTTTTCACGATTTCGGAAAGCCCCTTTGCCGTAAAACAGATGCAAACGCCACGGACCATTTTAAGGGGCATCAAAAGGTCGGCGCCGAACTCGTTGAGCCGATTTTAAAGCGCCTGCGCTATGACAACAGCACTGTAAAAACCGTCACGGGTTGGATTGCTATACACGACCTAAAATCCCCGAAAACCAAAATCGAAGCAAAGCAACTGCTTTCCCGTATCGGAGAAGACAATTACCGAGCACTGATAAAAATCAAACGCGCGGACTGCCGCGGCAAAGCACAACCCCACGCGATAGACGAAAAACTGCGGCGGATGGAGGATTTTCTGACGGAAATCCTCGACAACCACGAATGCTACGATTTGCGCGGTCTCGCCGTAAACGGCGACGATTTAAAAGAGGCGGGCATTACAGACGGCAAAGCAATCCGAGACACATTAAACGGGTTGCTGGAGGAAGTCATCAAAGAGCAATGTGAAAATGAACGAGAGACATTGCTGGCACGAATACAGCAAACGGAAGATGTCGAAAATTGCTGACAGACAAGTACAATTTATTGCTTTTTTCCGCAAAATATGCTATGGTATAAGCACTGTTTTTTATATGCAATAAACCGAAAGGGGTTGCCCGATGAAAAAGTTTGATACCGCAAAGCCCTATGCACCCGATGTGCTTGAAAAACTGCACGCCGTACATATTGAAATATTCAATGACTTTAAAGCAGTTTGCGAAAAGCACAATCTCCCCTATTTTGCGCTGTACGGCACCGCCATCGGCGCAGTTCGGCACAAAGGCTTTATCCCGTGGGACGATGATATTGATGTCGGAATGCTTCGCGCGGATTTTGACCGTTTTTTAGAAATCGCGGACGCGGAATTGGGAGAAAAATACTTTATTCTCACCCCGAATACGGACAAGCGTTGCACATCAAGCGTTGTAAAATTGATGCTGCGCGACACAAAATTTGTATCGGCACTAAACGCCAACGCCAAATGCCCGCAATGCATTTTTATGGATATTTTTCCGTTTGACAATGTTGCGCCCGATGAAAATGCGCAACAGCGTCAACTGAAAATCACCACATTTTTAGATCGCCTTTTGTATTTGTGCGGCACACCGTACCCGATTATCCCCTTAAAAGGCATCGTCGGTGAGTTGGCGGCGGCAGTCTGCTTTGTTACGCATTATGCACTGAAAATTCTGCACATCTCCCCGCGGTTTATTTTCCGTCAATTTGAAAAGCAATCCACCAAATATAACGGTATCGAAACCGAATATATCACCGTTTTCGGGCAACCGACAGCACTCAAAAAGATGTTTAAAAAGGCGGATATGTTCCCGCTGCAAGAAGTGCCATTTGAAACGACGACCATGCATTTGCTTAGCAACAACGACGAAGCATTGCGCAAGGTGTACGGGGACTATATGCAAATTCCGCCGCCGGAAAAGCAGATTAATCACGCACCGATAGAATTGGTATTTCCGAAAGAATAAATAAAAACGCACCGTGCACGGTGCGTTTTTGTTCGCGTTATTCGGAGATTTCTTTGTTTGATGCGATAAAGGTCATACGGTCATACGGCTTTTGCGTGCCGTGTCCCCTACCGTGCCCGCCGTGGTCGGAAGTAATGAGGAATAGCCAATCCTCTTGTGTATAGGTCGGGCGGGCTTTGACGGCTTCCAGTAAACGAAATGCAATATTGTCCAATCGGCAAACGCCTGCGGCATAGCGTGGATTTTCGTTGGAAAAGCCTGTGCTGTGGCCGTTGTAATCGGGCGCTTCGAAAATGCCGAAAATGCAATCCGTGCCCGCCGCAATCTCGCGCAAAAAGCCCTGTTCCAGCGCACGGTCATTTTCGAATTTTTCAAACAGCAACGGCAAATTTTCAGTCTTTACTATTTCCATTTCGTCTTTATATGTAATGGTAAAATGGTCGGGCCATTCTGCCAAAAATGCGGCGGATTTGCCGTTTTCAGCGAGTGCGCGCAATACGGTCGGGCAGTCACGGCGCAAAGGCTTGTGCTGTTTGACGCCGTTATCGTCGCCCCAAACACCCGTCAGAATTGCCGACCACCCCTGTGCGGTGGAGGTTTCCTGCGGATTGGAGGGAAGCCCGCCCGCAAAACTCAAATAGAGCCCGCCTTCTACCTTCAATGCATTTACGGCGCTGTATTCCGAACAAAACAAATTGCCTGTGACCGCCGCGTTTTCGCTCTCACAAAGCAAATGCATACTGTCCGCCCGCGCGCCGTCAAACCCGATAAGCAACGCTTTTTTTACCTTGTTTGTTGCTTCCGAAAAATGCTGTTGCACCGTTTTTACAACGACAGTTTGCGGTAAAGCGGTATCTGCGGTATTTTGAAAAACGCCCGGCGTATTTAATCGGTTTAAATAGTTTTGTTCGGCTCTTTTTGAAAACACAAAAAACAAATCCTTTCTCAAAAGAGGTTTTCTTCATTATGGCACAAAAATATTACGGTTACAAGTCCAAAAACACATTTTTCACCTTTTTGATTTGTTGGGTGGGGTATTTTTCCACCTATGTCTGCCGCTTGAATTATTCCGCAGTCATTCCGGAATTGCAGGCGGGGAGTGTGTTTTCGGAAACACGCATTGCGGCGGTTTCCTCGGTATTTTTCATCTGCTACGGCATCGGGCAGTTCATCAGCGGTCTTGTAGGTGAACACTTTGACACACGCAAAATGGTCTTTTGGGGGCTGTTTATTTCTGCACTTTGCAATATCGGGATTTTTTGTGTGCACACCTATGCAGTGCTGTTGGTGTTGTGGGCAATCAACGGTGCGGCACAGTCGATGGTATGGTCGCCGATTTTAAAAATCGCCTCGTTGAATTTTGACGCACCCACCCGCACAAAATTCGGCATTGATATCTCCACCACCGTGCCCGTCGGCACGCTGTTAAGTTATCTTTTAAGCCTTGTCACGCTTACATTTTTGCCGTGGCACTATGTATTTTTGACCTGCGGGCTGTTTGAATTGGCAGTCGCAATCCTTTGGGGTGTTTCCACCAAAGGAAAATTTAAAACCAAATCCCCGAAAACGGTTTCCGAAAACGCCGTACCACCGATGCCTGCACGGCAAATTGCCAAGCTCACCCTGCAAAGCGGTGTTTTGCTGTTGATGATTCCGATTGTGATACAAGGCACATTAAAGGACAGCGTTACCCAATGGGTACCCTCGTTTTTTGCAGGCACTTTCGGCTCGGGCACTTCGTTTTCTTTGCTGTTGACGATGCTTCTGCCAATCGTCAATGTCACGGGGGCATATCTTGCCAAAGCGCTCAACCGGCGGTTGCAAAATGAAATCACAACCTCGATGGTATTTTTCGGGATTTCAATGGTCTTTTTGCTGGTTCTGCGGCTGTGCGGTACAAAAAGTATGGTGCTGTCGCTCATTTCCATGGCGGCGGTTACCAACTGTATGTTTGCGGTCAATGTGATGCTTATAACCTTAGTGCCGCTTCGCTTCTCGCAAACCGGACGCGTGAGTACCATCGGCGGGCTGTTAAACGCCGTGGCATATATCGGCTGCGGCGCGTTAAATCTGCTGGCGGGCAAGCTGTTGGAATCCAACAGCGGTTGGAACGCGCTGTTTCTGTTGTGGATTGTTTTGGCTTTGACGGCGGTTTTGGTCTCAGTGATTTGCATCCCGCTGTGGCGAAAATTCTGCCACGGTGAAATCCGATAATCCCTTTACACAAAGGTCGGGGCATTCGCGGGTACGGCTTTTCCCGCCGCGCTTTCAAATTCGGCTGTGACGACAATATCCCTGTGTACGCGGCTGATTTTTAAAGTTTGCAAATGCACGGACTTTGTGCAGTCCTCGCCGTTGACGCTAACGCTTTTAAGCACATACGGCGTCGGCGCGTCGCTCGGCACAATCCGAATTTTCACACTTTCAAACAGATGTACACGCTGTTTTTCGGCGTACAGTCTTCCCTCCCCCGTAGTTTGCAAGGTGATTTCAAAGGTGATGCACGCATACAGCACACCCAAAATGCAAAGCACCGCTGCCAAAACGGCAGCGGCAATTTTTATGCGTTTACGCACAGCAACTCCCCCTTTGTTTTTTCGCCGCCGTATTGAAAAATATAGAAAAAATGGTATACTATATAAAACTCTTTTATCTGTGGAGAACTCCAAATGAAAAAGTACTTTCAAAAATACAAGCTGCAATTCATTATGGGGCCTGCGTTTAAGCTGGCAGAGGCCATTTTGGAGCTGTTTGTGCCCATTGTGATGTCTAAAATTATTGATGTCGGCGTGAAAAACGGCGACACAGAGTACATTCTCAAAATGGGGGCGCTGATGTTCGCGCTCGGCGCGGTAGGGCTGATGTTCGCGATTATCTGCCAGTATTCGGCAGCAGTCGCACAGCAAGGCGTAGGCACGGATTTGCGCCGCGATGTATTCGCAAAAATCCACGCGCTTTCCGCCGCAGACCGCGCAAAATTTTCAAACGCAACGCTTGTTACGCGCTTAACCAACGACATTAACCAAATCCAGTCGGGCGTGGCGATGCTCATTCGCTTAATGTTCCGTTCTCCGTTTTTGATTGCGGGTTCACTCATTATGGCGATGGCACTCGACTTAAAAATGTCCGTCATCTTTTTGATTGCGGGCGCGCTTGTCAGCGTAATTATGTATATCATTCTAAGCCGTTCTTTGCCGATTTATAAAAAAATTCAAAACAAGTTAGATGTACTCGCGCGCGTTGTCAGCGAAAATCTTTCGGGTGTGCGCGTTATCCGCGCATTTCAAAAAACTAACGCGGAACGCAAACGCTTTGCGGACGAAAACGAGGAGTTCACACGCATTCAAGTGCGCGTAGGGCGTTTAAATGCGTTTTTAAATCCCCTCACCTTTGCCGTGATGAATTTAGGGATTGTTGCGGTTTTGTATTTCGGCGGCAAAAATGTGTATGCAGGGAGCCTTTCGCAAGGCGAGGTCATTGCCTTTACCAATTATATGACGCAAATTCTGCTGTCTATTATCGTTTTTGCCAATGTCATTGTGATTTTCACCAAAGCGGCGGCAAGTATGGACCGCGTCAAAGCGGTTTTGGAAACCGAACCGACCATGCACGAGGGCAAAACGGAAACCGTCAATATCGAAGAAGAAACCGCCGTATGCTTTGACAAGGTGGATTTTTCCTTTAATATCGCCGAGGAAAAGGTGTTAAGCGATATATCGTTTACCATCGAGCGCGGGCAAACTGTCGGCATTATCGGCGGCACGGGCGCGGGAAAGTCGGCGCTTTGCAACCTGATTTGGCGGCTGTATGATGCAGACGGCGGCACGGTTTCGGTGTTCGGCAAGGAGGTAAAGGACTACACCTACCAAGCCCTTCGCAATACCGTGCATATTGTACCGCAAGGCGGCGCGCTGTTTAAAGGCACGGTGCGTGACAATCTGTTGTGCGGCAAAACCGATATCCCCAAAGAAGAAATCGCCGCCGCTCTGCGCGTTTCACAGGCATCGGAATTCGTGCGGCAGCTGCCCGAGGGCTTGGACGCCCCCGTGGAAGAGGGCGGCAAGAATTTTTCGGGCGGGCAACGCCAGCGCTTGACGATTGCAAGAGCGCTGATCGGTAACCCCGAAATCTTGATTTTTGACGACGCATCAAGCGCACTCGACTTTGCCACGGACTTAAAACTGCGGCGCGCATTGCAGGAAACTTTCAAAGACAAAACCGTCATTTGGGTTTCCCAGCGCGTAAGCAGTGTGAAATCGGCAGACAAAATTCTATTATTGGACGACGGTGTGCTGTGCGGCATAGGTACGCACGAGGAATTATACCGTGATAACGAGTTGTACCGTGAGATTTGCCGTTCGCAATCCCAAGAAAGCGAGGTGGGCGCATAATGCAGACCTTGAAGCGTTTACTTTCGTATATTCAGCCGTTTAAAAAGAACTTGGTCGCCGCTGTGCTGTCGGCATTCATTGGAATTGTCCTTTCCCTGCTGGTGCCCGTGTTTATCGGCCTTGCGGTGGACACGATGGTCGCGGCGGGCGAGGTCGATTTTCCGCGGCTTTTCAAAATCGCCGGTGCGCTTGCGGGAATCGTTTTGCTGTCGGCACTGTTCCAATGGATTATGACCTACCACAGCAATAAGCTCTCGTATTACACGGTAGAAAAACTACGCAATGATGTGTTCGAAAAACTCGGGCGCGTACCGCTTTCCTACATTGACCGCAATGCGCACGGGGATATTTTAAGCACAGCCATCACGGACATCGACATTGTCGGCACAGGGCTGTTGCAGGGCTTTACGCAGGTGTTTTCCGGTGTCGTGACCATTCTCGGCACGCTGGTGTTTATGTTCATACTCAATCCGTGGATTGCGCTGGTCGTCGTGGTGCTGACGCCGCTTTCGTTCTTTGTATCCTCCTTTATTGCACGGCACACCCACGACAAATACCGCGAACAGGCCAAATTACGCGGCAAGCTTACAGGATTTGCTTCGGAAATGATTGAAAATGAAACGGTTGTCAAATCCTTTTCTATGGAAACAGTCAACGCCGAAAAATTTGAAAAAATGAACACAGATATGCAAAAAGTGGGTGTGATTGCACATTTTTACTCGGCGCTTTCCAATCCTTGCACGCGGTTTGTCAATGCGACGGTATATGCAGGTGTGGCAACCGTCGGTGCAATCCTTTGCGTGCGCGGCAGTCTTTCCGTCGGGGAGTTGACCTCGTTCCTCGCCTACTGCTCGCAATACACAAAGCCGTTTAATGAAATTTCAGGCGTAGTGGCGGAATTTCAAAACGCCCTTTCGGGTGCGGCGCGCGTATTCAGTCTGTTAGATGCCGAAAACGAATCCGATGACAGTGCTCTGCCTGACTTACAGGTGCAAAGCGGCGCGGTGGAATTCCAGAATATTTCGTTCTCTTACACACCCGAAAAGCCGCTGATTCGGGATTTCTCTCTTTTTGTAAAACCCGGGCAGACGGTGGCGATTGTTGGACCGACGGGATGCGGTAAAACCACGCTTATCAATTTGCTGATGCGGTTTTACGATGTAAACAGCGGCACCATTCAAATAGACGGGCAAAACACGGCAGAAGTCACGCGCGACAGCTTGCGCGGCGCATTCGGTATGGTATTGCAGGACACTTGGCTGTTTCGCGGCACGGTGCGGGAAAACATTGCCTACTGCGCGCCGAACGCGAGCGACGAAGAAATTATTGCGGCTGCAAAAGCGGCGCACGCACACAGCTTTATTAAGCGGTTGCCCAAGGGCTATGACACGGTGCTTTCTGAAAACGGCGACAATATTTCCGAGGGGCAGCGGCAATTACTTGCCATTGCGCGCGTAATGCTCAGAAAGCCGCCGATGCTCATTTTAGACGAAGCAACCAGCAACATCGACACACGCACGGAAATCCGTATTCAAAAGGCATTTTTAAAACTGATGGACGGGCGCACAAGCTTTATTGTGGCGCACCGCCTTTCGACCATACAAAATGCCGATGTCATTTTGGTGATGCGCGACGGGCAAATTGTAGAGCAAGGTACGCACCAAGAACTCCTTGCCCAGCGCGGGTTTTACTTTGATTTGTATCAAAGTCAGTTTACAAAAGCGGAATAAAATAAAAAGCATAAAAAAAG
>JBJEPR010000219.1:0-8684 GCA_051881335.1 Candidatus Fimenecus sp.
AAAAAACGAGGTAACAAAATGGCAGGATACAGAACAGACCGTGTTTCCGAGGATATTAAACGCGAAGTTGTGGCGATAATACGCGAGTTAAAAGACCCGCGCGTCAAGGATAAAATGCTGACCGTGGTGCGCGTGGAGGTCAGCTCCGACCTGTCGTATGCGAAAGTGTATGTCAGCGCGCTTGAGGGCTTGGATACCGCCAAAGAGGCGGTAAAGGGGCTTGTCAGCGCTACGGGGCGCATTCGCCGTGAGGTGGGCACGCGCTTACATTTGCGTAAAACGCCGGAATTAAAATTTATTGCGGACAATTCCGTAGAGCACGGTATGGAAATTTTTAAAAAGCTGGAAGAAGTTTCGGAGGAGCACGATGCGTGAATACAATGCCGCGCAATGTGCGGCGGCTTTACAGGCGCAGGATAATATTTTGATTTTAACCCACCGCAATCCCGATGGCGACACGCTTGGCTGTGCATTTGCACTGCTGCGTGCGCTTTTGTCGTGCGGGAAAACGGCACGGGTGGCGTGTTCCGACGAAATCCCGCAAAAATATGCCTATATGTGGGCGGGCATTTCCGTTTCGGACTTCACGCCCGACTATACTGTCGCGGTCGATATTGCCGACGAAAAACTGCTCGGTGAGCCGCTGTATGCAAAGTTCTGCGGAAAGGTAGATTTGTGCATTGACCACCACCTGTCCAACACGCACTATGCCGACGCGCTGTTTTTGCGGGAATGTGCGGCAACCTGTGAGCTTGTTTTCGAGGTGTTGGCGGCGAGCAAGACGGAAATCACCAAAGAAATCGCCGGCTGCCTGTATACGGGGCTTTCGACCGATACGGGCTGTTTTCGGTATTCCAATACCACGCCGAACACCTTTAAATTGGCGGCAAAAATGCTGGAGGCGGGTGCGGACGCGGCGGAAATCAACCGTGTGATGTTTGAAACCAAAACCCGCACCTATTTAAAGCTAGAAGAGTTGGTGCTGAAAACTTTGCAAATGTATTTCGACGGCAAATGTGCTGTTGTGACCATCACGCAGGAAATGTTCCGTCAAAGCGGTTCTTGTGAGAGTGAGTGTGACGGGATTGCTTCGTTGCCGCGGAAAATCGAGGGCGTAACGGTCGGCGTGACTTTGCGTGAGCGCGAGGACGGTACCTTTAAGGTATCGCTTCGCACCTATGCGCCCGTGGACGCGGCAAAAATCTGCGGTAAGATGGGCGGCGGCGGGCACGCGCGTGCGGCGGGCTGTGAATTGCCGACGGACAATTTTGAAGCGGAAAAGCAGAGATTGTTGGAAATTATCCGCGAAGAGCTTGAAAACATATGACAGGATTTATTTGTATTGACAAGCCCCAAAATATGACCTCGTTTACGGCGGCAAACCGTGCACGGGCCATTTTGGGGTGCAAAAAAGCCGGACATACCGGCACATTGGACCCGATGGCGACGGGGGTGCTCCCGATTGCGCTGTCGGGTGCAACGCGTTTTATCGAGCTTTTGCCCACCGCCGAAAAAGGCTATACCGCCCGTGTACGGTTGGGGGTGACGACGGACACACTCGATATGACCGGTACGGTGCTTTCCAGAAGTGCGGTCACGGCAACGCCCGCGCAAATTGAAGAAGCGGCGCTTTCCTTTTTAGGCGAAAGTCTGCAAACCCCGCCGATGTATTCTGCGCTGTCCAAAGACGGCGTGCGGCTGTACGAATTGGCACGCCTCGGCGAAACGGTCGAGCGTGCACAGCGCAAAATCAGAATTACCGCGCTTACGGTATCGGATTTTGCGGACAACGAATTCACCCTTTCCGTGACCTGCTCGGCGGGCACATATATTCGTTCGCTTGCCGATGACATCGGCAGAAAACTCGCCTGCGGCGCGGCGCTGTCTGCCTTGCGGCGCACGGCGGCAAACGGCTTTACTTTACACGATTGTATTTCACTTGAAGAATTGGAAGCGTTGCGCGATGCAGGAAATTTGCAGGAGCACATTTTCTCCGTAGACGCGTGCCTTGCGGCGTATCCCGCGATTACGGTCACCGCGCCGCAGGCGGTGCGCTTTCAAAACGGCGGCGAACTGTTTTTGAACCGCATCGGCAGTCCGAAAGCGGGACGGTACCGTATATACGCGCCTGACGGACGATTTTTGGGGCTCGGTGAGGTGCCCGCAGAGGAGACTGCCGACGCTCTCGCGGTGAGGAGGGTGTTTGTCGATGGCTAAACAACGCGCAATCGCTCTCGGAACTTTTGACGGCTTGCACCGCGGGCATTGGCAGGTATTAAACGGGACAAAACAGGCTGATTTTATCCCATCTGTTTTGCTGTTCTCCGCGCACCCCGCATCGGTACTGGCAAAGGCCGCACCGCCCGCGCTTTGTACCGTACAACAACGCGAAAGACTGTTGCAGGCGGCGGGTATGGAAGCCTTGTATGTGGATTTTCGCGATATTATGGCGCTTTCCCCGCGTGCATTTTTTGAAGAAATCCTTGTAAACCGCTTTTCGGCAGGACTTTTGTGTTGTGGGGAAAACTACTCTTTCGGTAAAAATAAAGCGGGTGACCCCGCAGTTTTAGAAGCGCTGTGCGACGAATACGGCATACGCCTTTGCGTTGCCGACACCGTAGAAGTCGGCGGCGCGCCCGTGTCCTCTACGCGGATACGGAAAGCGCTTGAAGCAGGCGCGGTTGAGGCGGCAAACCGTATGCTCGGCAGACCGTTTTCGTATGCGTTTCCTGTGGTGGCAGGGGATAAGCGCGGCAGAAAACTGCACTTCCCGACGGTCAATCAGTTTTTCCCCGACGGCTTCGTGCAACCGAAATTCGGCGTGTATGCATCGTTCGCCGAAATCGACGGTAAGCGCTACCCCGCCGTGACCAACTTCGGCGCGCGCCCGACCATCGGCACGAACACGGTGCGCAGTGAGACCTATCTGCTCGGCTTTTCGGGGGATTTGTACGGGCAAAGCCCTGAAATCCAATGGCTTTCGTATTTGCGCCCCGAGCAAAAATTCTTAACACTTTCCGATTTGCAGGCGGCAATCGCCAAAGACGCTGCCCGCGCCGAAGAAATTTTCAAAAACACTATTGCAAACAGGCCGCAAACATTGTAAAATAAAAAGCAGATACTCCCAAATTTTGTAAAGGACGGTGCTACCTATGTGGGCATTGAAAACCGCGTATTACCGCGCATTCCAAAAGGTAATGAAAATCTTTATGTTTTTCCTCGACTGGTCAGAGCCCGAGCTCTTAACCGGCCCCGGCAGTATTAAAAAACTCCCCGGCGTGATTGCTGACAAAGGCATCAACAATGTGATGATTGTCACGGATAAGGGCTTGATGAGTTTACATATCTTGGACGGTCTGTTTGAAGAACTGAAAGCCAAAAACATCAATTATGTTGTGTATGACGGCGTTCAGCCCAACCCCTCGATTGAAAATATCGAGGAAGCACGCGCGATGTTTGTGGAAAACGGCTGTGAAGCGATGATTGCGTTCGGCGGCGGCAGCCCGATGGACTGCGCAAAGGCTGCTGCGGCGCGTGTGGTGCGCCCGAACAAAACCGTTCCGCAAATGCGCGGTGTGATGAAAGTTATGCACAAATTGCCGCCGTTCTTTGCGGTGCCCACCACGGCGGGCACAGGCTCCGAAACCACGCTTGCGGCGGTGGTTTCCAATACCCAAACCCACGAAAAATATGCGATTAACGACCCGTCTCTGCGCCCGAAATACGCGGTGCTTGACCCGGAACTGACCGTCGGTCTGCCGCCGCACATTACTTCTACAACGGGTATGGACGCGCTCACGCACGCCGTTGAAGCGTATATTGGCAAAAGCAATGTGAAATCCACCCGCGAATATGCCGAAAAAGCGACCAAACTGATTTTTGAAAACCTCGAAACCGCTTACAATGACGGCAAAAATATTGAAGCGCGCAACAATATGCTGTTGGCCTCTTTCTATGCCGGTATGGCGTTTACCCGCGCGTATGTCGGCTATGTGCACGCGATTGCGCACAATTTGGGCGGTATGTACGGCATTCCGCACGGGCTTGCAAACGCCGTGATTTTGCCCGTAGTTTTAGAGGAGTACGGCAGTGCGGTGTACGCCCCGCTTGCCCGTCTTGCGGATGTTGCGGGCGTCAAGGGCGTCAGCGAAGCGGACAAAGCCGTCAACTTCATCTTTGAGATTAAGTCGATGAATGCGCGAATGCATATTCCGACAGGCTTTACGCAAATCAAAGACGAAGATATTGACACGATTGTCGAGCGTGCGATGAAAGAAGCGCACCCGCTGTATCCCACCCCCGTGATTTTTGACAAGAAGCGCCTTTGCGCCATTGTCAAGAAATTAAAAATCGAGGAATAACCGATTTTTCGGCAGTTCGGGCCGCGGCTCGAACTGCTTTTTTTCGTTATTTTGCCGCTTTTGCGAAAAAAACTGTTGATACTTTGTCGATTTTCTGCGATAATATATAGGCATATTTTGAAAGGTGTATCGAAAATATGGAAAATACGCAAAAAATTGCAGATCTTTTGTTTCCGCATATTCATAAAACACCCGCAGATTTTGAAACGATGTATCCGCCGCGCGATTTGCCTGAGGGCGCGCGCGTCACGCGGTTTGCACCGAGCCCCACGGGGTATTTGCACGTCGGCGGGCTGTTCGGTGCGCTGACGGATTATATGGTGGCGCGGTTGTCACAGGGCGTTGCCTATCTGCGCATTGAGGATACCGATAAAAAACGCGAAATCGAGGACGGCGTTTCCGCGATTTTAGAGGGTTTTCATACCTTCGGCATCGAATTCGACGAGGGCGTGACAGGCTTCGGCACGGAAAGCGGCGCATACGGACCGTATACGCAAAGCAAGCGCGTCGAGCTGTACCAAACAATAGCCAAGGATTTGGTGTTGCGCGGGCTTGCGTACCCCTGCTTTTGCACGGCGGACGAGCTTTCCGCCCTGCGCGAAAAACAGGAACAGGACGGCGCGCTTTTGCGCGGCTATTTCGGCAAATATGCGAAATGCCGTGACTTGACAGACGAAGAAATCGAAGAAAATATCAAAAACGGCAAACCGTATGTTTTGCGCTTCCGCGCGGACGGCGACGAAAACAAACGCATCACGCTCGACGATATGGTGCGCGGCAAAATCGAAATGCCCGAAAATATCATTGACGAAGTGCTGTTAAAGAGCGACGGCGTGCCGACCTACCATTTTGCGCATGTGTGCGATGACCATTTTATGCGCACCACGCATATCATTCGCGGCGAGGAGTGGATTCCCTCCACGGCAAAGCATATCGCGTTATTTCGTGCTTGCGGCTTCCGCGTGCCGAAATATGCGCACACGCCGCAGGTGTTGAAAATTGACGAGCAGGACGGTACCAAACGCAAACTTTCCAAGCGCAAAGACCCCGAAGCGGCGGTTTCGTATTTTGCGGAAAACGGCTACCCAAAAGAGGCGTTGCTCGAATATTTAATGACGCTGTTAAACTCCAATTTTGAGGATTGGCGGCGTGCCAATCCCGATGCGGATATTTTTACTTTCCCGTTTAACTTGAAAAAGATGAGTGCTTCGGGCGCGCTGTTTGATATGGCGAAGCTGCGGGACATCAGCAAGACCGTCATTTCCAAAATGACCGCTGAGGAAGTATATGACCGCACCCTTTCGTGGGCGGCGGAATATGATAAGCCTTATGCGGAAATCTTAAAAGAGAACCGCGAAAAGGCAATCGGTATGCTCTCGCTTGACCGCGGCGGTAAAAAACCGCGCAAAGACCTTGCGGCATTTTCCGAAGTCAAAGGGTATTTTTCCTATATGTACCCCGAATTATATGAAAAAGATTACACCTTGCCCGAAAACATCGCCAAAACGGACGCGGCAAAAATTTTAAAAGACTATGCGGCTGTTTACAGCGTATCGGACGACAAAGACGCGTGGTTTGAAAAAATCAAAGCGCTGTGCGCACCCAACGGCTTTACGCCGAATGTCAAGGAATACAAGGCAAATCCCGATGCGTTTAAAGGCCATGTCGGCGATGTGTCCACCGTTATCCGCATTGCGGCGACGGGGCGGCAGAACACACCCGACCTTTGCACGATTTTACAGCTTTTGGGCGAAGAGACCGTGCAGGCAAGGCTTGCCGACGCGGCGGCGTTTTATCAAGCGTAAATTTCCTGTAAAAGGAGTAAACGATATGGAAGAAAAAGAGACTGTGATGGCTTCCAATTTTATCCACGATTTTATTGACGAGGATTTGGAAAACGGCGTATATACCCATGTGCAAACCCGTTTCCCGCCTGAGCCGAACGGCTATTTGCATATCGGCCACGCAAAGGCCATTTGTATTAACTTCGGTACGGCGAAAAAATACGGCGGCACCTGCAATTTGCGCTTTGATGACACCAATCCCCAAAAAGAGGATATGGAATATGTCGAGTCTATCAAAGAAGACATTGAATGGCTCGGTTTCAAATGGGACAAGTGCCTGTATGCGTCGAGTTACTTCGATTTTATTTATGCATGCGCTTTACAACTCATCAAAGACGGCAAAGCGTATGTCGACGACTTGACTGCCGACGAAATCCGCGAATACCGCGGCACGCTGACAGAGCCCGGCAAAAACAGCCCGTACCGCGACCGTTCGGTCGAGGAAAATCTTGACTTGTTCCGTCGTATGACGGACGGCGAATTCCCGAACGGTGCAAAGGTCTTGCGTGCCAAAATTGATATGGCGTCGCCTAATCTCAATATGCGCGACCCTGTTATTTACCGCATTGCGCACATTGCGCATCACCAAACGGGTGACAAATGGTGCGTCTACCCGATGTACGATTTTGCGCACCCGCTGTCCGATGCCAAAGAGGGGGTCACCCACTCTCTGTGTTCGTTGGAATTTGAAAATCACCGTCCGCTGTACGATTGGTTTTTACGCGAGCTGGGGCTTCAAAATCCCCCGCGTCAAATTGAGTTTGCGCGGTTGAATTTGAATTACTGCTTAACGAGCAAGCGCAAATGCTTGGCGCTCGTCAATGAGGGCATTGTAGATGGCTGGGACGACCCGCGCATGGCGACGATTTCCGGTATGCGCCGCAGAGGGTATCCTGCCGCCGCCATTCGCAATTTCTGTGAAAAAATCGGCGTTTCCAAAGCGTATTCCGTGGTGGATATGGGGCTGTTGGAATCCTGCGTGCGCGACGAACTCAACGAAACCGCGCCGCGCGCTATGGCGGTACTTGAACCGCTGAAACTGATTATTGATAACTACCCCGAGGGGCAAACCGAGGATTTGGAAATCGAAGTCCACCCCGCCCACCCCGAAATGGGTACGCGCAAAACGGTTTTCTCGAAAGAACTGTATATTGAGCGCGAGGACTTTATGGTCGAGCCGCCGAAAAAATATTTCCGCCTGTTCCCGGGCAACGAAGTCCGTTTGAAAAGTGCATATTTTGTGAAATGCACAGGGTATGACACCGACGAAAACGGCGAAGTCATTGCGGTGCACTGCACCTATGACCCCGAAAGCCGCGGTGGGAACTCGCCGGACGGCAGAAAAGTGAAAGGCACAATCCATTGGGTCAGCGCGGCGGACAGTTTTCCCGCCACGGTGAAACTCTATGACCGTCTGTTTAATGCGGAAAACCCGTCCGACGAAACGAACGGCAGTTTTAAAGACAATCTCAACCCGAATTCACTGACCGTGCTGGAAGGCTGTCTTGTAGAGGGCGGTTTGCGAAATGCTGGCCCCGGCGATGTATTCCAATTTATGCGTAAGGGTTACTTCTGTGTTGACAAAAAATCGGAAAGTGATAGTATAGTATTCAACCGCACGGTTGCACTCAATTCCTCGTGGGGAAAGTAAAGGAGCCGACTGAAATGGCAAAGAATAAACAAGCCAAAAAGGCGATAGAACCGATCAATATTTTGTATCGCGTGGTGATGGCGATTTTGGCGGCGTGTGTGCCGGTTGCCGCCTATTTCAGCGAATATATTTATTTGGTTTTGGAATCGGATATTTTTAAATGGATGGCGCAGTTAACCGGGGATACAGCCGACACGGGTGCAACGGAATCCGTTTGGAGCATACAGCGCTTTGTGCAGGATATACTTCCGCTTTTAGAGAACAATGAAAACGGTGCTTCGGGCATTTGGCAGGTGCTCGAACCGATTCATACGCCGCTGATCTGCGTAGCTGTGTTCTTTATACTGGCGGTTGTGCTGGCGGTTGTGCTTTTCTTCTTTTCGGTCTTTTCCCGCAAAAAAACCGTTCCGCTGTGCATTGCACTCGGCGGTGTGCTGTCTATGATTGCTTTGTATATCTCCTTTAATGCGGCGGCAACACCCTTGTTGGATGGGAGCATATCGCTGTCGGCGTTTTTCTCTAACTCCATTATCGCAAGCCTGTTGGCGGGCTTAAATTCATTCTCCACCATTCGACTGACCACGGGGTATTTTGTAATGCTGTTCCTGTTTATTGCCATGGCGCTTTGGGCAGGGGCAAATAAACTGATTGACCTCGGTGACAAACCTGCAAAGCCCGTGAAGAAATAAACGGTATGATTTGCCTTTATCTGCGCGATTGCAGAAGTACAGGCAACAGAGCAAAAGCCGCCTAAAAGGCGGCTTTTTTTATTGGGCTCTTTGTCAAATGTTGGGGAAAACAGTAAAAACAGAAATAAGAGATGAGCAG
>JBJEPR010000220.1:0-8683 GCA_051881335.1 Candidatus Fimenecus sp.
AATATAATCTGTGCGGTACTTTTTTCATAATTTAATTCTCCTTTTATCGTTTAAATAAGCGGTTGATTTTTTGATAATATGCGGTGTCGATTTGGCTGACGGTTTCCTCAGTGGTGCGGAACAGCCAGTTGCCGAAGGCTCTGCCCGGCACATTCATACGCGCGTCCGAGCCGAACCCGCAAAGGTCTTGGAACGAAAGCACGGCAAGGCGTGCAGAACTTCGGAACACCGTTTCGATGATTTTACGGCAGGCGGGGCTTTGAAAACCACCGTCTCCCCAGTTTTCGCCGTCAAATCCGCAGTAGTCAAGTGCAAAACGGCGGTCACGCTCGTTTGCCTCCCACAGCCACGCAAGCAAGGTGGTGTTGTCGTGTGTGCCGGCATAAGCAACGCAGTTTTGTGGGTAATTGTGCGGCAAATGCGTACTGTCACAGTCGGGCGAAAAGCCAAACTGAATGACGCGCATTCCGGGAAATTCGGTTTCCTGCAACAGTTCTACGACATCTTCCCCGAAAGTGCCGAGGTCTTCGGCGACAATTGGCACTTCGCCGAACGCGTCGAAAATCGCGTCGAACAATTTCTTGCCGGGACCTTTTTCCCACACGCCGGTTTTGGCGGTCTCGCTCTCTGCGGGCACTGCCCAATACGAAGCAAACGCGCGGAAATGGTCAATGCGCACCGTGTCATACAATTCGCGTGCGCGGGCAATGCGGTCACACCACCATCGGTAATTGTCCTTTTCCATTGCCACCCAATCGTAAAGCGGATTGCCCCACAACTGCCCGTCTGCGGAAAAATAGTCAGGCGGCACGCCTGAAACGCGCTTGCGTACACAGGTGCGCGCGTCAATCTCAAACAAATTTCGGTTGCTCCAAACATCGGCGCTGTCGAAAGATACATAAATCGGCATATCCCCGAGAATTTTTACGCCGTGCTCGTTGGCAAACTGTTTGATTCCACACCATTGCGTGTGGGCGATATATTGCTCAAAGCAATAGTAATCGCGCAAATCCGCGACTGCTTCTGTATGCTCAACGGCGGTTTCGTAAAAGCGATAGGGTTCGTCCCATTCATACCAAGGCTTTCCGCCGAAATTTTCTTTGAAAGCGGCATACAGCGCATAGTCGCCGCACCATCGGTTTTCGTCCTTAAAACGGCGTACCTGCGCGCGTAATGTATCGTCCATATTTTGAAACGCGGCGCGCAACAGCTCGCGGCGGCTGTTATAGGCAAATTCATAATCTGCCGTGTACGGCGAGCCGTAATACACATTGCGTTCGAGGGTTTCTTCGGAAACGAGCCCCATTTCAAAGAGTTTGTCGGGGCAAATATACAAAGGGGAAATCGCAAACGCGGCTTCGGAGGCATACGGTGAGCCGTAAAAATCCGGCGGCACAAGCGGCAAAACCTGCCAATACGAAAAGCCCATTTCTTTGAGTTTTAAAATAAAGCGTTCGGTTTCCTTTCCGCAAACGCCGATGCCGTATTGTGACGGCAAAGAGGACAGCGCCATTAGTACGCCCGATGCTCTTGTATGTAGCATTGCAATCCCATCTTTCTCAAAAAATCAAAACAAAAAACCTGCCCTTGTAAGCAACAAGGACAGGTTAAACTCTAAAAAACCTGCGGTACCACCTTGATTGACGGCAAATGCCGCCCACCTCTTTACGGAATACAAACATATCCCTCTTTCTGTAACGGGAAAGCGCCGTTGCATCTTTTCAATGCACCCTCAACGGACCATTTGTCTGCCTCGTGATTGCGTGCCTTCCACCGCCGCACGCTCGCTGAAAATTCGGTTTGCAGTTTTACTTCCGTTTCAACGGTTTAACACATTAAAACACATATTTTCGGATTTGTCAATCCTTTTTTTCGATTTCTTTCTGCTTCTTTTGTGTAGGTTGTTTATAATAGATGTGTTATAGAAAATAAAAAAGAAGTGCCGAATAGCGAAGTCCTGTGTTACAGTTATAAAATATGCCAGTTCGGCAAAATCGTAAATTACGGCAGAGAGGTTTTTCTCTCTGCCGCTTTTGGCTTATGTTCTGAAATTCTTTAAATAGACATAGTTAGCGGAATTTTTCTTCCTTGGCTTCATCCATATCAAAATACATTGTGCGGCTTTGGGCATCAAAAAAGCCTGTAACTTTATAACGCAATCCTTCATCCAGTTCCTTCGGTAGTAAAGCGCGAACGATATCAATCAGATTTTTGTTGCTTAGGGAGAGTGTACCGGTTTGTTCCGATTTTGGCTTTGAGAACGGTGTAGACTTGCTTTCTTTGATTTTGCAAGCCCGCACAGCAAAAGCTTTTTGTTCCGGAGAAATGTAAAACTGCACATTAGCCGGATAATTCAAATCCTCTAAAACCTTTTTGGAAAAACTAATACCGTTGCGATTGATAAAAATGTCTGGAGAAGCGTTAACATTGATGTCAATAATTTCAAATCTGATGCTTTTAAAATCTTTCATAAAAAAGTCCTTTCTTAGTCTGAATCTGTGTTGTGTTCATTTGCTGAATAAATAATTTCCAAAAATTGTTGGCGCTCGTCTTTTGTCCAAGCCATATCGAGCAGGAAGTATCCTCGTAACATCCCTGATTTTACCTTTGTTACCGTAAACTTTTTTTGCATATTACCAATTTTTTGAGAGTAACCCCAATGCCCGGTAGCCAAGAGTTCTTGTGCTTTGTTCCATTGTTTACGGTCTATAATGGCAGGATGATTATTTTCCCAATGCCATTGCGGCAAGATGCCACGGTTTGTGACGCTTTTGTGCGTAAGATAATCTTTGGAAAATGTTTTTTGATACAGCACATCACCGCAGTATTTTTCGTTTCTTAAAATGCTACGAATTGTACCCGGTATCCAATGTTCCATACCGTTAGGGGAATGTATGCCCTGTTTGGTAAGGGCTTCAGCGATCATCTGCGGTGATGCTCCTTCTGTAAAACTATCATAAATATAATGAACGATTTCAGCTTCGGCAGGCTCTATTTTTAAACGTCCCGAATAGTCACGATAGTAGCCGATTGTATTTGTTACGGAAAATTTATATAATCCTTCTTGCATACGATAGCGGATACCTTCCTTAATGGCTATGCTTTTTTGTTGACTTTCTAACTCGGCAAGAGCTGAGAGAATGGAGATTATAAGTTTATTTCCGTTATCACTTGTGTTGATGCCTTCAGACTCGAAGTTCACAGCAACAGGCGGAGAAAGGTTGTCCAAGAGGCGAAGCGTTGTTAAAATATCGACGATATTTCTACCGAAACGGCTGATACTCTTTGTGAGAATCAAATCGATTTTGCCCGCTTTAGCATCTCCAATCATTTCCTGAAAGCCAATACGCTTATTGACAGAAGTGCCGCTTATGCCTTCGTCTGTATAGATTTTTACCAATTCGTATGTAGGATTGGCCTCTATAACTGACTTGAAATGCTGTACTTGCATTTCAAAACTACCTGCCTGAGCCTCCTCAGCCGTGCTGACGCGGCAATAGGCGGCAACGCGCACTTTTGGCGTGTCTGCATAGGTGTATAATTGGTTTTTCGGCATAATAACAGTTACTTTGCGGTCACCTCTGCGATTTTGTGCAATGGTATCCCGTATTCGTTGCTTTTCCGTTTCTCTCGTGTTTTGCTTTTTTGCTTTTTGTCGAGACTGTTCAATGTGTTCGGCATCCAATTTTTTTGCCATTTAGTAACACAAATGATGTGCGATTGTATATTTCAATAACCACACGCCCCTTTCCGAAGATAAATATTGCATAAATGAGCCACCTCCAATCCGCCGAAAAAGTCTTTATGTCACTGCCGTTTGCTTGGAAAACGGTAGTAAACACCAATAAAAATAGCTGTGCCAGCCCCCTCTCGGAGGGGGCGGAAACGACGGGGGCAAGTCCCACCCTACACGCACATAATAGATTTCACGCGTAGGGAACGGTCTTGACCGTTCCGCGAAATTACATAAAAATCCACGGGCGGGCGCGGAGAGCCGCCCCTACAACGGGTCGGCGAGGTTCCGGCTGCGCCATTACCCCTTTGTCGCTGCGCGACATTTCCCCTAACAGGGAATCTCACCGACTCCTACGATAAATTTAAAATTACACTTCACGCACGACGCGCGTGCTTTACCACACACGCACGCCCTGGATATGCACAGGCTGTATATCTTCATAATAATAAGTGGAAAGCGGCCGCATATATGAATCCGCCGTGTGACAGCAGATGAGCGGTATCCCATTTTGGAAGCCTGTTACGACAAGCGTGTGGTATAAATCCTGCCCACTTTGCAAAAACAGCAAATCTCCGATTGTAATGGCGTGTAGGTCCGTTTCTTCCCCGAAAGGCCCGACGCCGCGGTTGGTTGTCAGGAATTTGTGCAGATATTTTACGCCCGACCACGCGGCGGCACGGTCGGTTGGCGAATTGTAATACCAGCCTACATCTTTTTTGTAATGCATCACGCCACTGCCCGCAAACAAGCATTGTGACGCGAAATTGGTGCAGTCGCCGCCCAACCCATCGAAATTAAAATACCGTGGATTGCGCGACAATGCCCACTTTTTCGCATAGGCTACCGCACCCGCACGGTTATAGGTTTCGGTACGCATAAAACATCCCTCCCCGCTATTTTATGCGGAGGAGGGATGTTTTGTTATTTTGCTTGAAACAGCAGGGAATTTTGGCAGATGATTTCGGAAATTGTGTATGCCAAATCTGTCAGTGTGCCGTCCAGTTCGCCGCAAAACCAAGCGCGGTACAGGTTGGTTACGCCGCCGGCAAAAAATCGGGCGCGGCTTCGGAAGGGCTCGGAAGCGCGAAGCTCTGCGTCGATTTTTGGGTTGTTTTCCATAAATTCGATAAAGGCGGATTGCAGTTTCTCAAAAAACGGCATGGCCGAAGCATTTTTAAACATAGCGCGAAAAATGTCCGCATTTTGCTGTAAAAAGTCAGAAATCGTCAACAACGCGGATAGCGGAGACTGCGACAAATCCGTGTAATCCAAATCCGCCAACGCCTGATACAGCAAGGTTAGGATTTCTTCGCTGACGGAGTCCAACAGCGCGTAAATATCCGCATAATGCGCATAAAATGTGCCGCGATTGATTTCGGCGCGCTTGACAATATCGGTTACGGTGATTTTTTCGGGCGGTTTTTCCTGCAACAGTTCCACAAAGGCATCACGAATCCGCGCGCGAGAGCGCACGGCGCTTTTGTATTCGGCTTTCGGCATCGGTTTTCCTCCCAAAGTCCGACAAAAAGTCGGATATTGTATATTGTCTTGCTTTTTGAATTGTATTATACTGAATTTATGTTCAAAAATCAACAGTTGTTCGATTTTAGGGGGAGGAACCTGTATGGAAAAAAACCGAAAAGTGGATTTTCATTCCCATTATTTACCCAAAACCTATTACGCGTACTTAGATACATATGAGGGCGCATTGCCGGACAATTTCCCGACGCCGAAATGGAGCGTGGAAAGCCATTTGAAGCAAATGGAAGCGCTCGGAATTGCATTTTCGTTTCTCAGCGTTTCCTCGCCGAATCTTGCCAAAGCCGACCGTGAAACCGAGGTGCAAATGGTGCATCAAATCAATTTAGAAGGCAGAGCGCTTGTGGAGCAATATCCCGAACGGTTTGGGTTGTTTGCCTCCCTGCCGTTGCCGCACGCCGAAGAAGCGCTGGCAGAGGCAAAATATGCGCACGAAACCCTGCAGGCTGACGGCTTCGGGCTTTCGACCAATTATGCGGGCGTGTATTTGGGCGACAAGCGGTATGATGATTTGATGGCGTATCTAGACAGCATCGGCGCGGTGATTGCCGTGCATCCCACCGAGCCGTCCAAGCTCCCTGAGGGCGTGAACACCGATGTGCCGATTCCCGCGATGGAATTTTTTATGGATACCACCCGCACCTTTATGTTTATGGAAATGAACAACATTTTTGGGCGGTTTCCGAATATCAAATGGATTTTTCCGCACGCAGGGGCGTTTTTGGCGATTTTGTCGGACAGAATCAACGGCTTTGCAGTGTTAATGAAGCACAACCGCCCCGATATTCCGCTGGATTTTAAGGCGGATATGCGCCATGTGTATTTTGATGTAGCGGGCTTCCCATTACAAAAACAACTGCACGCGCTTTTGAAAGATGTGCAGGTGGAAAATTTGCTGTACGGTTCAGATGCGCCGTACACGCCGAATATCGCCTGTATGGCGTTAAGCGGCGGCCTGGAGACTGTCAGCGGATTGTCGGCGGCGGATAAGGATAAAATTTTTATGGAAAATGCCGTGCGGCTTGTGCCGCGTCTTGCGGTGATTCTCGGTGTAGAGGTGCAGGGCGAAACCGTTTGCTATCACGATAAGCCCCTGACCGCGCGTGAAAAATTCGGCAGAGGGATGCGTACCTGCATCTCCAAAATCTATAACCGTATTTTTGCGTAATCGGCGTATAGCGCCATTTCCAAAGAACGCGCCCCCGAGATGCAACCGTCTCGGGGGCGTAATTTTGTGCACATCTATTTATTTTGTTTTCTTTTCTTTCTTTTTCAGTTTGTAAAGTTCCTCTGCGGCAAGGCGTGCCTTGGCGACGGGAATATTCTCTTTCGGGAAGCAGTAATACTGCCGCGCCTTATCTCCAATGCAAATCATATCGCCGAGTTCGTACCAATAGTAGTCGGCATACAGTCCGTAAGAATGTAAGGGAGATTGCGTGTAGTCGAGTTTCCCGTCACAGCCCGTCAAATGAAAGCCGTCCGTCGTGTGCACAAGCCGCCCCTCGCCGACTTGATACAACGCTTTGTAATCGGAGAGGATTGCGATATCTACCGCCGTGTCCAATTTGTAAGTGCCGTTTTCGAGTTCCTGCCGCACGCAGTCGCGTTCCCAGCGGTACCAATCGGGAATGTGCGGGAATTCGGTTTCACCCGTAGTCGCGTTCAGCCTACCGTATTCGTCCATTTCATAAGTTTTGCCGCAGGCGTGGCAGGTAAGAAAAGTCCCTTTTCCCTCGGTTTTCCCCTCTGTGCCGCAATGCGCGCAACGGTACAAAATGCGCTCCAATCCGTCTGCACGGAACGGCTCGTCCACGACGGTTTTCGTTTCGTATTGACGGGCGAAATTGTCAAAGGTAAAGGTGTCGTCTAAAATCTTATCGAGTTCCGCAACGCTTTTTTCCTGAATTTCCGCCTTTGTGAGCAAACAGGTTAAATGCGCCGAAACCTTGACATTCCGCTTTTGCAGGCAGTTGTATAACGGATCGCGCAAAAAAGCGCCGTCGGTTTTTATCATCAACACGGGCACATCTAATTTTTTCAGCAGAACGCCCAATTTGCGCGGCAGGGGCGTTGCGCAACCGTCAAAGGTGTAGCTTGCCTCAGGGTACATTAACACCGAGGTTTTCTCTTTTTGCAATGCATACCGTATATCCGAAATCAGCGTGATGTCGGGCACGAATTTTTGTGTCGGAAAGCACCCGATTTTGCGCATAAAGCCCTCTTTGCCGACAAACCCGTCACAGGTTGTAACAATCACATAGGGCTTCGGGAACAGGATTTTGGATGCGATTTCCAAATCCACGAAGCTCGAATGGTTCATTAAAATGAGATATGGACCGTCGCCCGCCTCGTCCATACGGCTTTGGGTGTAAGAAAATTTAACCGCGTGTAAATCAAAGCTCGCCGCCGCGCGTACCAGCGTGCGAAACAGCATACTCGGCTTTTTGGGACGAATGTGCTTTGGCTTTTCGGCGGCAATCGCGACTTCGTAAGGGACTTGTTTCGTTTTTATCTTCATTGTATTCTCCTGTTGTGAATTACTGAACATATTTTTAAATATTGTATAGTATTTCGGCAGAGAATACAAGCCTTTTTCAGAATTGTAAGAATTTTGCGTGGGGTTGGGCGATGGCATTATCATCCTATTTGTTTGCTCCTTGCCGCAAATGCTGTTTTCGAAAGATTTTTGCGGAATTTCAGAAAGCATAAAAATTTTAGGTTGACTTTTGCGGTTTGGGGGAGTATAATCTAACTACTGTTCGGGCCCGTAGCTCAGCTGGGAGAGCGTACGGTTCGCATCCGTAAGGTCGAGAGTTCGATCCTCTTCGGGTCCACCAAATAAAAGACTGCAAGCGAAAAAGTTTGCAGTCTTTCTCTTATTGACGCAAAACTTAAAAAGAGGAGTGAACTCTTTCGTCGATGTTGCGGCGGGAAGCCGCAACCGACATAGAATGCGATAGGCTTGCGAAGCAAGCGAACGAAGCGAAGCTTCGATCCTCTTCGGGTCCACCAAATAAAAGACTGCAAGCGAAAAAGTTTGCAGTCTTTTTTCTTGTCATTCTGAGGCGTAGCCGAAGAATCTCGTCTCGTAACATTGCGTTTTGCGGTAGCGGAGATTCTTCACTTCGTTCAAAATGACAAATTGGGGTTTGTAGGGGTAAATTGTCATCCTGAGCGAAGCGAAGGATCGCCAATAGCAAAAAGTAAACCTTGCACGCAACGAGATTCTTCGCCTAACGGCTCAGAATGACAATCGGCGGGCGTGGAAGCCCGCCACTACGCGTACAAATCCCAATTTATTTTCGTGCTTACCGAAACAACAAACACCCCCGACTTAAAGTCGGGGGTGTTTGTATGCGTACTCTCTTATTTCTTTTTCTTTGCGGGGGATTTTTTCGCGGGCTCTGC